>JADFSS010000128.1 GCA_022560655.1 Candidatus Neomarinimicrobiota bacterium | reverse complement strand
GCCCCACCCCCTAACTTTCCCCCCATGTCCAAGGGCGTCACACCGCGCAGTCAGGATTACGCCCGCTGGTACACCGACGTGGTCCGGAAGGCCCAGAGCTGGCCGACTACGGCCCCGTGAAGGGCACCATGCTCATCCGGCCCTACGGCTACGCCATCTGGGAGGCGTTGCGCGCGGCCTTCGACATGCGGCCCTGCCCATCCCCTAATTGAGGACCGGCGGCGATGGCTCTGCAGTGTGGCCTCATTGGTCTGCCCAACGCCGGCAAGTCCACCCTGTTTAATGCCCTGACGTCCTTACAGGTACCGGCGGAGAGCTATCCTTTCTGCACGGTGGACCCCAACGTGGGGGTGGTGCCCGTCCCTGACGCGCGGCTGGCAGCCCTGGAGGCCGTCTACGCACCCGGCAAAGTCACCCCCGCTACCGTGGAATTTGTTGACATCGCGGGACTGGTGCGCGGTGCCAGTCGGGGGGAGGGGTTGGGCAACCAGTTCCTGGCCCACATCCGGCAGGTGGACGTCGTGATTCACGTGGTGCGCTGCTTCGACGACCCGGAGGTAAGCCATGTTGAAGGCAGCGTGGATCCGCAGCGGGACGTGGGGATTGTGGAGACCGAGCTGCTGCTCAAGGACCTGGAGTCGGTGGAGAAGCGCCTGCCGGCCACTCGGAAGTTGGCCGCTACGGGGGCTGCCACCGCCCGGAAAGAGTTGCCGGTGCTGGAGAAAGTCCACGCCGCTGTGAACGCCGGAGAGACGGTTCGCAGCCAGAGCTTGACCGCGGCCGAGCAGGCGGCAATTGCGCCGCTGTTTCTGTTGACACGGAAGCCAGCGCTGGTGGTGGCCAACGTGGATGAGGCGGCGATCCAGCGACGCGACCGTGGGCCGGAGGTGCAGGCGCTCTTTGACGGGGCTGCCCGGGCCGGGGACCGCGCCATCCGCTTGTCTGCGCAGCTGGAACAGGAGCTGGCCCAGCTGGAGGTGTCGGAGCGGACGCCCTTCATAGCGGAGTACGGGCTGCCGGAGGCGGGCCTTGACAAGCTTGTGCGGGCGGCCTATGAATTGCTTGAGTACCAGACCTTTTTCACGGGTAACCCCAATGAGCTGCGGGCCTGGATGATCCCCCGGGGCCTCAGCGCCCACGCCGCCGCCGGGCTGGTGCACAGCGACTTCCAGCGCGGGTTCATTCAGGCGGAGGTGTTGCCCTACGATGAGCTGGTGCGCCTGGGAACGGAGCGGGCCGTGCGGGAGGCGGGCCGGGCGCGGCAGGAAGGGCGCGACTACGTGGTGCGGGATGGCGATGTGATTTTGTTCAAATTCAATGTGTAAGAGCCCACTGAGTCAGATAGCTTGCACTGGACCTGCGTGAAATTCTATCCAATTAAGGAACTCATGACCCAGCTTTGACAATTCTTAGACAATTTCATGACAAGCCGGATCGCTGAATCTCATATATTGGGCTAGACTGAGAGGGTGACATGATAGGTTTGCTCAATAGAATTCCTTACTACAGATCCCTGGTTTTGCTCCTGGTATTTTCTCCGTTGCATGGTCAGGCCGGGCCTCCAGCGTTGACCGATATACCCGAAATCGTCCTCACCACTCCCCAAGGTCACCAGCGAATCGGAAAGGTCCTCTACGCGATGGATACTTCCCTTGTGCTCTGGGGGAGCAAGGATTCATACAATCACTATGAACTCAGTGAGTTCGCGCAGCTGGTTCCATATTATTCCTTGGAACAAATTGTGGTAGTAAATAAGGGTCATTTTGTCCGAGGACTGGTGGGAGGGGGTCTAATTGGAGGGGCAGCCGGGGCCGCACTTGGGGCAATCTTTTCTTCGGACGGTGGATTTATCTCACCCAGTGAGGAGGTTCTACTCGGGGCTATTTTCCTTGGTGCAATCGGTGGATCGGCTGGCGGACTTATTGGTGCGATTAGAAATATTGATGACCGGTTTCCGATCAACGGGAATCCTGGAAGATATAGGGAGGCTCTTCCCTGGCTGCGGCGGTATGTGCTTTTTCCACACGACCCCCCAGATGAGCTGCAAGCATGGATTGATGGGGAATCCGGCAGGGATATTGCCCATTCGGACAATTTACAACCTCCAGGATCTCGATTACCGGGCTCAGCGCAGTCGGTCAGTTTGAAGACTGCGTCGGAAACGAGGAGATTTCAGATCTCGTTCGGATTTGCCTGGATAGAGATGTCCGCCAACAATAACATTTTCGACGCCTTTAGTCGATCAGGCTTTAGCGGTACGGAAGCCGGATTTTTTTCGTCGACAGATTATCCCAGAGATCTTTCGCTACCATTCGCCTCAAGCATCGGCCTGGAATACGATATTAATAACCGTTTCCGTGTGGGGCTGATGCGCGAGCCGTTCCCAAAAACTGATATAGAAGGTATCGATGGTGAAAGGGAATCCTTGGTGGGTGCATCATATATC
>JADFSS010000127.1 GCA_022560655.1 Candidatus Neomarinimicrobiota bacterium | reverse complement strand
ATTCACGGGAGCTGGCGACAACCGCGACCTAGCATCTCACTGAAGCGTACCCGGCCACTAGCAGCGCCCCAGGATGCCTTGCACACCACTTTCGTGGGTTGGGCCTACGCGCCACCCTTCTTGACATTCCCACATCCCGGCCGTATCATATGGCGTTCAGTCGCGACGAGGTAGAGTTCTGCCACAAAGTGGCGTGGCATAAATTCTAGCGAGGTAACATGAAATATATCATTGCACTGGTCGGTCTAATTTTGTTCGGCTGGTCGTGTACTACACCCCCGCCCCCCCTCCCCCTACCAGAGCTATTTTCTGCTACAGGATTTGTCTTTTCCGAGTATTCCAAAAAGGGGTTTCTGTTTACACCGAACAACTATGATGGTGACTATGAATCATTGGGCCTCGTTCAGGTAACTTATACGCCGCGAGCAAATGTGGTTTCTGCCCCTGTCATCTCAGACCCACTATACAAGAATTGGCAAAAATACCGTTTAAAGCCGGACCCGCTAGATCCGCAAAAAGTCATCGCCCATATATACAGCATTTGTGTTGAAATGGGTGCCGACGCCCTTACGCAGATGAAAATAGAGCACCATTCAGTCGGCCCCAATTCACTTACGAACAACCAAATAATCGACGGAATCAAGATTAGCGGATTTGCTATCAAACGCAGGGGGAGAGGAGATGGGAGTGATTAATGGCCTCCCTCCGGTGCTACCCCCAAGCCGAGCGGCAGCCGGCTTCGAGCGCCATTTCGCGCCAACTTATCCACGAGCCCGCCCCTGACTGCGTTTTTCGGTAGGGCGGGCGCCCGTCAGTCCGGCAGCACGGCCACCACGCGCAGAGGCGCGCCGCTGCCGCCCCGAATCTTCATAGGGAGCGCCACGACAAAGAACCCCGTGGCGGGTAGCCGGTCCAGGTTGGCCAGGTTCTCAAAGGCCGGCACGTTGGCCTGAAACAGGGTCACGTGGCTCTCAAAGCCGGTGGACTGGCCGTAGTCGATGCTGGGCGTATCCAGACCCACGGCCTTCATCCCCCGCTCTTCCACCAGCCACTGTGCGGCGGCGGCATGTAAGCCGGGAAAATGGAGCAGGGGCACAGCCTCCGGCCCCCTCATGGCAGTTCCCATGTAGCGTTCTCGATGGGGCCAGAACCGGCCAAAGCCGGTGCGCAACAGAACGATAGTGCCTTGAGGAATGGAGCCATGGGTCGCTTCCCATTGCATGAAATCGACCACCTGAACCTGGTAGTCCCGATTGGCGGCGCATTGGGCGGACAAATCCACGACCACCGCCGGCCCCATGAGCTGCTCCAGGGGGATCTGGTCGACCGTGAGGCCGCGTTCACTGAAGTGGATAGGGGCGTCGATGTGGGTGCCGCCGTGCTCGGCCATGCGAAAACGGTTGGCGGCGTAGTAATAGCCCTGCTCCGTCATACCGGCGGGACCCTGCTCCAGAACGAAGCCCTCCTCGGTGGGCCAGAAAATCGTCGCTTCATCGAAGGCGTAAGAGAGATCGACCAGCTCGCCCGCAGGGAAGGGCGCCCGAACGGTGCAAGCCATGAGCAAAAGCGTCGAAAACAAGGACATCCGGCGAGTTAACATGACCCATCCCCGTAAGTATTATTTTGAAAAAAATCCCGGTCTTGCCAGCTGAAATATTAATAGAAGCGACGGCGGGCCAGAGGAAATAGATTCCAAAGATGCGCGCCGCTGACCCGCGATCAATGTCAGGGACGGGAATCAGGCGGGCAGCTGGATTGGGTCCAGGTGGGCACCCTCCAGTTCCAGCAGGCGGCGCTTGCGCCACAGCCCCCCACCGTAGCCAGTCAGCTGGCCATCACTGCCGATGACGCGGTGGCAGGGAATGATGATCGCCAGCCGGTTGGCGCCGTTGGCCCGGCCACCGCCCTGACGGCAGTGGACTGGCCGATGGAGCGGGCCACGTCGAGGTAGCTGCGGGTCTGTCCGGGGGGAATATCCCGCAGGGCCGCCCAGACACTCTGCTGAAAGGGGGTGCCGGGAGTCGCCAACGGGACCGAAAAGGACTTCGAGCTGCCGCTGAAGTAATCCTCCAACTGGGACTCGAGGGTCGCCAAGATGGGCGACTCCCCTCCGATGAGGGCCGCTCCGGTAAGCCGCCGGAGGCCCCGCAGCTGGCTCTCCAGCGCGCGGCGGTCCATGAACTCCAGCAGATACAGGCGCTCCGGGCTGGCAGCGGCGAGCATCAGTCCAAGGGGTGTGGCGATGCGCTTGAGGTACAGGACGGTCACGGTGGCCAGTGCCGATGGGGAGGCTCCCAGCAGCTTGCGGAACGCGGCGTTAAATCCGCTCAGGGAGTCGTAGCCCTCGCCGTATGCGGCCTGGATGACGGATGAGCCGTCCTGTATGCGACCCAGGGCCTGGCCGAGCCGCCGCGCACGGCTGTAGGCGTGGAAGGTCAGGCCGTAGTTGTTTTGAAACCAGCGCCTGGCCGTGGCGGGATTGACGTGCAAGCGGAGCAGGTCCCGGTCCCGCCAGCGACGGGAAGGATGGGCCTCGATGGCGTCCAGCAGCCGCTGCACCCACGGCGGCGGTCTGCCTGCCGGGTCCAGGGGCCGGCAAACCTTGCAGGGACGGTAGCCGGCCAGGAGGGCCTCCTGAGCGTTAGGGTAGAAGCGGAGGTTTTCCAGCCGGGGTTTTTTGGCGTGGCAGGTGGGCCGGCAGAAGATGCCGGTCGTGCGAACCCCTGTGAAAAAGACACCGTCGAAGGCGCGATCCCGGCTGAGAAAGGCCTGGGTCATGGTGGAGAGTGTTGGGAGTTGGTGTGTGGTCATAAGGGCAAGGTTACGGCTATTTCGTGCCGGCCTCCACCGAAGACTGGACAGGCAATTTTAAGGAC
>JADFSS010000126.1 GCA_022560655.1 Candidatus Neomarinimicrobiota bacterium | reverse complement strand
TTTCGCTGGTGCTCATGGCGCTGGCCATCGCCCTGTCGAAATTGCAGGGTCTGGGGCTGGAAAAAAATCTTGCCGTTGGGACGGTGCGGGCCTTTGCCCAACTTACCCTGATAGGTTTTGCGCTCAAGGTTCTGTTCCAGGCGAACTCGCCCTGGCTGCTGGGGCTGGTGCTGGCCGTTATGCTCACCGTGGCCGGGCTGGAGAGCGTTCGGCGGCAGGCGGTGCGTGTACCGGGCTACTTTCTGATAACCTTGGTGGCATTGGTGCTGGCGCTGGTGGTGGGTTTGGGGGTCGTTGCGGGGCTGATTCTACGCCCGGATCCGTGGCACAGCCTGAATGTGCTCATCCCGGTAAGCGGCATGATCCTGGGCAACGGCCTGAACGTGATTTCACTGTCGGCGAACCGGTTCCTGAGCGATCTACAGCAGCGCCGGGACGAGGTGGAGACCGCCCTCTCTCTGGCGGCGCCGCCCCGGAAGGCGTTCCAGCCCGTATTCAGGGAGTCCATCGCCAGTGCCCTGATTCCCTCGATGAATGCGCTCATGACCGTGGGTCTGGTCCAGATGCCGGGGGTCATGACGGGGCAGATTCTGGCGGGCCAGTCGCCGGTGGAGGCGGTCAAGATTCAGATGGTGGTCATGATGATGTGGATTGCCACCGGTGTGGTGGCCGGTGTGGCGGCCATGCTGCTGCTGATGGCGCGCCTGGTCAATGCCCGCTGGCAGGTGCGCTGGGAGCTGCTCCAGCAGCCCCGGTGAACGCGGGTCCGCCGCGCCCAATCGCTACATGCCGATGTCTTCGCCGCCGTCCACCCGAATGACGTTGCCGGTGAGCCAGGTGTTGTTCGAAAGCCCCAGCAGGGCGATGGCCGCGGCCACATCGGTGGTCTCGGTAAGGCGCCCGCCGGGATTAACCGTCAAGGCGTGCTCGATCATCACTTCGTTGCCGGGGATCTTGCGCAGGGCGGGGGTATCGGTGACGCCGGCCTGGATGCAGTTGGCGGCGATGCCCTCGGAACTGAGTTCCACCGCGATCTGGCGGATATAGGACTCCAGCGCCGCCTTGGCAGCGGAGACCGCGCCGTAGGTTTTGAACTGGCGGTGACCGCCAGAGGAGGTCATGGCGAAAATCTGGCTGCCCTTGCGGATCAGGCCAGCGACGTAAAGGGCCTGGGTCCAGTAGACCAAGCTGCTGGCCATGACGTCCAGGGTCATTTCGATCTGCGGCTGGGCCAGGATGTCGGCGGGGTCGTGCCCCATGGAGGGCTTGAGCGTGCCGAACGCCAGCGAGTGCAGCAGCACCTTCACCTGGCCATCGGGACCGGCCTTGGCCTTGAGCTCGGCCACCGCCTCGGCCCGCTTGTCGGCATCGGCGGCATTCATGTTGAAAAAGAGCGCCTGGCGGCCGGCGGCGGTGACGTCCTCGATAACGGCTTCCACCATGGGCAGGGTGGCCTTACGGTCCAGGTGGACGCCGAAAATATTCAGCCCCGCCTCAGCCAGCGCTCTGGCGGTGGCCCCGCCGAAGCCGCTGGAGGCCCCCAGCACAACTGCCCAGTCAGACATTTATCTTCCTCCGATCATGTGGGGCTGAATTTAGGGGTGGGATGGAGGGATTGCCACAGGGCCATTCCCGATGGACGACGGGGGCGCACACTCATAGCTAGCCGACGGGATTCGGACCTGTTGCGGGGCCAACGGGGGGTCACCAAGGGGGTCACGGTCTCCCAACTAGAGTTTCGTGAGGCAGTCGATCCGGGGCCGCAGGATTGCAGTTAAAACTTTTACATTCCCTGGACAAAGTCATGACAATTGGTAAGTGCAGTATCCGCAGATTGGGGCACAAAACGGGGATGAGCTGCCCCATTGAGGGAGGAATGATCATGAATACCAACGCAACATCCAATCCGGCAGACTTCTTCGGCAGGCTCAGGTCAGATCCTGGCCGGAGGCGTGGCGTGGCAAGGTGGCCGGTGATGGGCCTGATTCTGGCAACCAGCCTGGCGGCGCAGGGGCAGGTGTCGCCAGCGACCGAGGCCCTGAGAATCTACCGGCAGGCCTACGAAGCCGCCATGTTGGACGGTACCATCTCCGCGGAAGAAAGGGTGCTGTTGGAGGCCCTGCAACAGGCCATGGGCTTGCATGAGGACCTCATCGATGAAGCCGTGGGTGAGGCCGTGCGTCCCAGCGTGCCGCGCCTGAACCAGGGTGGCCGCTGGACGCTGGTGGCCCAGAACATGGGCTGGGGTATCGGACTCTACGGCTGGGGCATCCCCTTTGTGCTGGGGGCCGAGGACTCTAAGTGGATCGTCGCCGGCGAGATGTTCTCGCTGGGGGCTTCGCTGTACCTCACCTGGAGGTACACGGAGGATGTGGACCTGCCGGAGGCGCGCTCACAGATGCAGCGCTACGGAGGGGTGGTGGGCTTCCATTATGGGAGGGCCCTGGTCCGCTTAATCGAAGTGGAGGGGAAACTACCGGTAGCGATGTTGATGCTAGCGGTGCCGGCGGGGGCCTACCTGTGGGACCGGCTCTACAAGCGCTGGATGCCGTCAACGGGGCAGGCCTACGCCCTGGCGCTGCACGCGGATCTGGGGCGGTCAATCATGTCCCTGGTGCACAGACAGATTTTCGGGGCGGAGCCGCTCGACTATTATTACTACGATCCGTATGATGGGGATTATGATGCTTCCCAACAAGAACGGGAGTCGTGGCAGAAGCTCAATACGCTCTTCCAGGTTGCGGGTTACCCGATAGGAACGTACCTGAGCCGCAGATACTACGGCAATCGTCAATACTCGTTCGGCGACGCGCTGATGCTGATCATCGGCCGGGGCACCGGGGCGTTTTATGGATTCCTCCTGGCGGACTTACTCGACTTTGACTTGTTCAGCTCGGAGGCCACAGGCTGGCGCTGGCTTACCACCGCAGGCGCGGTGGGGGGCGTGGTGGGCATGGACCGCTATATCCGGGGCGTGGACTATTCTTTCGGGCAGTCGGCCCTC
>JADFSS010000125.1 GCA_022560655.1 Candidatus Neomarinimicrobiota bacterium | reverse complement strand
AACTCAGCCAGCTGAGTCACGCTTAATCTGATGACCCCCCTCCCCCCCTCAACGATCCTAAATTGGAGATTCCATTTATGAAATTCCCCGTATCCGGTTCCGTATCCGGCTCTGGGTGTGGTTCTTTGCGGTTCTTTGCGGGAGTTTGCGCTATCCGGGGATGGCTTGAAGGTTGCCGGTCACTGACAAGAATTTGTGGTTCCCGTCGACAAATTCGCGCGTAGCCCGTAGGGGAATCGAACCCCTGTTGCCAGATCGAAAATAAGGAGACAGCTCGTCGAGAAAGCAAAAGTCGTATCCGGCCCGTATCCGGGAAAACGACTTTAGTTGTGACTTTTCCCTACTTCAACAGCACCATCTTGATAATGACAAAGGTAACGCCGCCATAGAACGCCGCCACCCGGAAGACCCTCCGGCGGCGGAGCTCGGTGATGAAGGTGGAGAAGGGCGAGGGCATTAGCGGTTAATTGGGGTAATGCATTTGTGAGAGCAAATCCTTGAATCTCTGGGTACCATGCATATCCGAAAATGTGAAATCCGCAGGAAGCCACGCTATCCAATATGCCCGCTCATCAATGGCAGTAGACAACCAGGTGACAGCGTTATCCCAGTCTTCCAACCCTCAATAAATGCGTGCTATTTCCATCGCGGATACATACTCAGTTTCTCGACGCCCTAAATATTCTGCTAGAATTTCCCTCGCCCGTGATGTTCTACCCGTTCTGCCAAGCAGATATGCATGGGTGGAGGAACCTGCTAATACGTTATTTTTCTCAATTGAGTTCAGTGCGCCCTGGATATCTCCCCTCGCTATCAACATGTCAGTCTCAAATTTTTGTGCCGGAGGAAAGTCCGTATCGAGTTCCAGCGCTCTCAAGTATGCCCGCTCCGCAGAGCTGAAATCCAGAGATCTCAAGTAAATTATCGCAGCATCTATGTGGGAAATGGGCGATAAAGGGTTGTGTTTGAGCCATCTCTCCGTCACTTCTACGGCTTGGGTGTGGCGACCTAACGCGCTGAGAAATAGATCATAAGTACCGGCCACGGAAAATGGATTTAACTCTAGAGATTTTTGATATAGGGCCTCTGCTCCCGCCCAATCGAACTCGAATACAAACCGGATGAGAGCCATAATCCAGTGTGCATATGCAGAATTCTGATTGAGCTCCAGGCCACGCTCAGCGGCCTGTTTCGCTTTGCGATACATATCGAGAGGCCGCTTGCCGCTGTCCCCGTGGCCAAGCCCGAGAACTATATAATGCCATGCCAACCCGCTGAAGGCATCCCCATAATCGGGATCAATAATGGTTGCCTCAGTCAGATATTCTACACCCTTTTCGATACCAGGTAAATCGAATTGATGCCCATGGTACATACCGAGCAAATAGGCTTGATAGGCTTCCGGATTCACCTCTTTCGACTCGGCCAGCCTCGCCTCCTCCTCCGGCGTCACCGCCACCTTTATCTGCTGGGCAATCGCCCGCGCTACATCACTATGCAGACTCAAAATATCGCGCAGGTCACGATCATAACTATCGGACCAGAGGTGGCGCTCCGGTCGGGTGGCCACCAGCTGAACGGTAATGCGCACCTTGTCCCCATCCCGCAATACGGAGCCTTCAATGACGGCATCAACGTTCAGCTCGGCGGCTATTACCGGAATAGGCTTGGGGTTGGCTTTGTAGCTCATGGTTGAGGTTCGGCCAATGACCCGCAGGGCGCTGATCTTGGATAGCTCTGCCGTCAAGGCCTCGTGCATACCGTCCACGAAATACTCCTGGTCGGGATCGTTCATCAGGTTGACCAGTGGCAGGACAGCGATGGAAGTAATCCTACCAGGTTTTACGACGGTCGCACCTCGACTAATCAGCCACGATACTACCGCTACCAGTAAAAGGACCACCGCACCAACGCCTAGCCAGCGCACATTACCCTGTTTCCGCCGTACAAGTTTTGAGGGCGCTTTCCCCTCCTCCCAGGGCAGGACGACGCGGTAGACCGTCACGGGTTCCTTGATGTTCTTGAGCCTTTGCTCTCCCAGGCTTTTTAAGGGAAGGCCAATCTTGTTCTTCACCTGATCGGCGACTGTCCCGGAAACACATATACCCCCTGGCGAGGCCAACGGCTCGATGCGGGATGCGATGTTCACCCCGTCACCCAGGACGTCGTTCTCCTTGATCACCACATCGCCTACGTGCAGGCCGATGCGGACCTGGATTCGTCTCTCGGGTGCCACAACGGAGGTGTGAGCCGTTAGAGCTTTCTGAATTGCGATTGCGCAGCGGGCCGCCTCCACCGCACTGGTAAACTCCACCAGGAAGGCGTCGCCGATGGTCTTGATCTCCTGGCCGTTGTGTTTGATGAAAAGGGGACGGAGCAGTTGACGGTGCTCTTCCAGCAGCTCCAGGGCCAGGGCCTCGTTCTTCTGGGAAAGGGCAGTGTAGCCCACCAGATCAGTGAACATGATGGCCGCTAGTTTGCGCATAAGGCCCCCCTTAGAACCGGGTAAAAGGATAGAGTCGTTCGGTCGGAATATAAGCATGTTCTGGGAGCGGGGTTCAAACGAAATGCTCCCGGGAAACCAGGGTCGGAAGTTTGAGGATCTATCCTACAGTGCTCCGCGCCAGAAACGATAACTCTAACTACTTCGAAGTTGAGATCCCGATTATCTTCCGTCGATACTTCCTACTGGACAAGGAAACCTATCTGGCAAATCGTCCTATAAAACCGAAACAGGAAACGAAAAAGTTCGTGCCGCCAGTTTTCAGTAGCTTATGGATGAGATTGGCCAGGGCAAAGCCGTTGAATTTCACCGAAACCAGGCGGAAATTGGCGTGCCGCTTTAAATAGGTAAAACCGCTAAACGGGGAGTCATAAATGGCTAGATTGATCCGCAATCCCACTCAAGTCAAAGCTGCCGGTAATAAACCGAAGGTGATCGACGAGTTCATCGGCCGGGTAAATTCAGCAACCATGGGCGTCAGTATTGCCCGGATGCGCAGTCCGGCCGGCTGGGTGGAGCCGCGCCAAACACCGGAATTTACCGAGTACACAGTGGTGCTCAACGGCACGCTGCGGGTGGAAACGAATACGGAATCATTTGATGTGGCGGCGGGCCAGGCGGTGGTCGCTCCCCAGGGAGAGCGGATATGTTATAGCACCCCGCTCGAAGGGGGGGCGGAATATATTGCGGTCTGTATACC
>JADFSS010000124.1 GCA_022560655.1 Candidatus Neomarinimicrobiota bacterium | reverse complement strand
CACGCACTGTGAAGAAATACATGATCGTCGGCGTTCTTGAAATCGGTCTGCAGCAGATTGTGGTCGATGTACTGAACCGAGACCTCGGTCTGGGCGCGCTCCAAACCCATCGCCTCCAGCTCCAGCATGACCATGGTTCCCGTAGCGTCCTGCGTGAGCGTTTGGTCGATGCGGAGCGCGATTTCCTCGCCAGGCTCCATACGCCCATCCAGCAGATGACCCTCGATCAGCTTCTGTGCCACGTTTCTTGAGCTCATGGTTCCCCTAATCTAATCGCAATTTCGTATTGATCGCTGCCGCCGACTTCAGAGACGGCTCAAGTGTACGTCGACAAAGCAATGTAAGCTACTTGGGTCTAAAACTAACAGACACATTTCTAGTTTCCAAGGTTTCGTTTACGCCTCATCCGAAGCGTCCTTGGCTTGAACCGTTTCAGTTGATCACCTCTCATCATCCTCCAAATAGGTCAGGACTGGTCACCATTGGGCAAATACTTGCCCTATTTTCCTGCCCCAAAAGTGTCATTTACCGAAGATCAATACAGGGACTGGAAATCTAATGCTTATTGAGCTGCCCAATGAAAAGCCCCACAGATCTCTGACCCGTGGGGCTTTCTGTCAGGTTGGCAGATACCAACTATTTAAGCAGTGAGGCACAGCCAGGGCACAGTAGCATTCTAAGCTGGTGTTTTTATTAATCATTCTCCGGGCTCATAACCCAAGGGTTGCAAATGCCCTTCAAACTTCGAAGTAGATGGACTTAGACCACAGGATACGCATCACTCAATACGTTTGCGACAGGCCGAGGCAACCTTGCTCATGGTGCGGCAATCTGAAGATGAGGTCGTCTTTGAGAACCTCAAGCACGACTTTCCTCAGCGTATCATTTATCGCTTGAAAGCTGGGGGAAATTTCGCGGCGAGCATTGGGGGTAAGGTAAATGGTAAGGTCAGGACGGTCAACTTTGCCATGCGGCGGATCGACTGTGAATCACAAACGCCCAACCCTTAAGTTCTTGTCACTATTGCCATTAGTTCTCATCGCATTCGGATCATTGCGCTGGGTCCCGCTCATCCGAATGATAACACAATGACTTGAAACGGACCCCTATTTATCGCTTACCGGCATCCCCATCACTCGTTCGGCGAGTTAAGATTATTATCGAGCAAGAAGCGTTGCAGTCCCTCCAGATCGTCCGTGTTGATCAGGTCAACTCCGGCGGCCAGCAGCGCGTGCCAAATCGAGTCGCGGGCGGCGCCGGGGTTATCGGGCGTGGCCCAGAAGCGCACACGCCTCCCACCCCCATGGGCCTGAGCGACGATGCTTGCCAGCTGCTCACGCTCATCCGCCGGCATGGGCCCCGCACCCGTCCAGGTGAAGAAGACGGTCCACTTGTCGCTGATGAGCGGGATAAAATCCGCCGGGGCGCCGGAGCCCAGGTCCTCAAGCCTGCCATCGTAAGCCGCGTAACGGAAATCTTCGTTCTCCATCGTCTCTCGAGGGCGGTTACCAGAGATGATGACAGCCACCGGGCCTTGCTGCCCACCAGCTGGGCCGTAGGTGTCCAGGATGTCGGCATACTGTTGCAGCTCCTTGCGCAGGGCTGCATAGGTCACCTCAGCCCCCGATTTGATGTCGATCAGCAACCAAAACTGCGGCCCTCCCCGGTAGACCTGCCCGCCATGTTGTTGAATGCGCTCACGTAATGGCGTGAGATAAAGTGCTGCCAGGGTCCGATCCGGCTGCACGTCGACCCGATAATGGGCCACCAGCAGCTCACCATCCACGAGGTAGATGTCGGCTTCAACGCTGGTGAAACCCCGGTGGAGCGCGTCGTGCAACGGCCGGGAGTGCTGGAAGTCATTGTGGGCATGTGCGCGCAGGAGGGGCACCGGTTCGGGGGTGACGAGCTGGGCCTGTTCTTTCGCCACCGGCCCACAGGCTGACCATGCCAGGAGAACCAGGGGCAAGACCACCCATGAAAATATACGCCTACCCATTTCGGACATCGGATTCGAACGCTTCTGCAACTGCGTACCTGGTTGTGATTCAGTGGACCAGCCGAATGTAGGGTGGAAGGTGGCGGAATAGCAAAAGCCCCATGAGGACCAAGGGGGCATCATCCGCTGGTGGATCCTACCGGTCATTGCCCCAATCCCCAACCTCTCAGCCCTCACTATTGAATGCTCACTCAAGTAGGCCGTTAGGTCCGGGAAGTCCTCAGCCGGCCGAGTGGACGGAAAGCGGGTGTAGATCCCCGTCGGCTAGCGGATGCGATGGCCCCTCAGGATGCTGACGAACTTAATGTCGCCAGTCTGTGGCCCGGAGCAAAAACGTACGGTTGGTGCGCGTTACTCTGCCGCCGAACAGTTGGTAATTCGGGGCCTGCATCTTAATTTATAGTTGAGTCCAAACCCGATTACATGAATGCAGCTCTACATAGTATGGACTTATGCAGTGTAACGAATATTCCGACGTATTGTGCAGTACTTACATAAGTAAGAGAGACGTTATGAAACTTCTGAAGACCATTCAAATTGCGCTACTTCTATTCATTTTCCCTTCGGAAGCATTCAACCGGGGTGCTACGTTAACCCGCTATCCATATATTTCGAAACCCAGCGTGAATTCGGTTCTGATTGCGTGGGGAACGCAGGATTCAACGGACGGCGTAGTAGAATATGGTTTGACCTCAAGTCTCGGTTTAAGTGCGGCCGAAACGGACTTGGTGATCCTTCCTGATATTGCAAAGACGGGTTTCCTTCATGGTGTTGAAATAACGGGTCTGGAACCCAAAACGACCTATTTTTACCAGGTATTAAGCGGTGGCGATACGTTGTCTGCGGTGGAGACTTTTCACACCAATAACGATACTTTAAACCCCTCCTTTGATTTCATGATATTTGGCGATATGGGCGGAGAGAGTGGAACGGGTGGACAGGACCCGCAGTTTGCCCTGCGGGATAGGATCCTGCTGCTCGATTTTGATCTTGCGATACTTACCGGAGATATTGTTTACGACAGTGGAGAATGGCAGAATATGGATCCAAGACATTTCGCTCCCTATGAAGATATCATCAAGCATACCGCTTTTTTCCCGTCACCGGGCAATCATGATATCGAAACGGAAGATGGGGCCCCTTATATTGCAAACTTTTTTCTGCCGCATAACAATCCGGATAGTTCAGAGTTTTTCTACTCTTTTGATTACGGCAGAACGCACTTTATTAGTTTGGACCTCACCGCCGCTCAGCAGGGACAGGCGGTCAAATTTGATCCTACCACTACCCAGTATGCCTGG
>JADFSS010000123.1 GCA_022560655.1 Candidatus Neomarinimicrobiota bacterium | reverse complement strand
GGTCACGCCGCGAGGTGCCTACATCCCCGCCACCACCGCGTTGCCAAACTCGCTGGTCTTCAGCTTGGTGGCGCCCTCCATCAGCCGGTGGAAATCGTAGGTGACCGTCCGGGCGGCGATGGCGGCCTGCAGGCCCTTGATGATCAGGTCCGCCGCCTCGTCCCAGCCCAGGTAGCGCAGCATGAGCTCGCCGGAGAGGATGAGCGAGCCGGGGTTCACCTGGTCCTTGCCGGCGTATTTGGGAGCGGTGCCGTGGGTGGCCTCGAAAATGGCCACGCCGGTGTCGTAGTTGATGTTGGCGCCGGGAGCGATGCCGATGCCCCCCACCTGGGCCGCCAGCGCGTCGGAGATGTAGTCGCCGTTGAGGTTGGGCGTGGCCACCACGTCATACTCGGCCGGGCGGGTGAGGATCTGCTGCAAAAAGGCGTCGGCAATGACGTCCTTGACGATGAGCTTGCCGCTGCTCACCGCCTCCTTTTGGGCCTGGTTGGCGGCCTGCTCGCCCTCGCTGTCCTTGATGCGCCCCCACTGCACCCCGGTAAAGACCCGGTCGCCGAACTCCTGCTCGGCCACTTCGTAACCCCAGGTCTTGAACGCCCCCTCGGTGAACTTCATGATGTTGCCCTTGTGCACCAGGGTAACGCTTTTGCGCTGCCGGTCCAGCGCGTAGCGAATGGCCGCCCGCACCAGGCGCTGGCTGCCTTCCCGTGAGATGGGTTTGATCCCCACGGCGGTACTGTCGGGGAAGCGAATCTTGCCGAAGCGTTCCGGGAAGGCCTCCTTGAACAGAGCCATGAACTTTTTCTGGTCGCTGCTGTCGAGCTGGAACTCGATACCGGCGTAGATGTCCTCGGTGTTCTCGCGGAAAATGACCATGTCCACCCGCTCGGGGTGCTTCACCGGCGAGGGCACGCCCTCATACCAGTGTATGGGCCGCAGGCAGACGAACAGGTCCAGCCGCTGGCGCAGGGCCACATTGATGGAGCGGATGCCCCCGCCCACCGGTGTGGTGAGGGGCCCCTTGATGGCCACCAGGTGCTCGCGGATGGCCGTGAGCGTTTCCTCGGGCAGCCAGACATCCGCGCCGTAGACGGTGGTCGCCTTTTCGGCGGCAAAGACCTCCATCCAGGCGATGCGCCGCTGCCCGCCATAGGCCTTTTCGACGGCGGCGTCAAAGACCCGCACGGCTGCCCGCCAGATGTCCGGGCCGATGCCGTCGCCCTCGATGAAGGGGATGATGGGCCGGAGCGGCACCTGGAGCCCCCGGCCGGAAAGCGTGATTTTCGCCCCCCCATCAGGAACGGCAATGTGCTGGTAGTTACTCAGGGCCGGGCACCATGCATCAGCGGTCGGTGACCGTGTCCTTCTTCGGCGGGCTGGACTCGCCCGACTCCTTACTGTCTGCCTTGGCCGGTTGGCCCTGCTTCTGCTTCTCCCCGTCACCCTTGGGCGCTGATTTCTCCTCGGATGACTTGCGCACGTAGTCGGTGTAGTAGAAGCCGGAGCCCTTGAAAATCAGGCCGGCACCAGCGCCGATGAGCCGGCGTAGCTGCTGCTCGCCACAGCTGGGGCAGGCGGTGAGGGGTTCGTCCTTCATGCTCTGCAGCTGGTCGAAACGGTGGCCGCAGGCATCACATTTGTAGCTATAAGTTGGCATGATCGCTTACGTTTCCAGCTGACTGACCCTATCCAGGGGCGCTCTGCAGCGCCGCGATGGCGGTAATGTTGACGATGTCCTCCACGGAGCAGCCGCGCGACATGTCGTGCACCGGCCGCGCCAGGCCCTGCAAAAGCGGCCCCAGGGCGGTAAAGCCGCCCAGACGCTCAGTGAGCTTGTAGCCGATATTCCCGGCGTCAAGGTCTGGAAAGATAAGCACATTGGCTTGCCCCTCGAGGGACGATTGGGGTGCCTTGCGTGCCGCCACACTGGGAATCAGGGCCGCGTCCACTTGCAGTTCGCCATCCGCGGGGACGTCCGGGTAGCGCTCCCGGAACAGGGCCGTCGCCTGGCGAACTTTCTCCACCCTGGGATGTTCCGCACTACCCTTGGAGGAGAAGGATAGAAAGGCCACCCGCGGGGACTGCCCGGTGAGTTGCTGGTGCAGGCGCTGGGCATCGCCGGCAATGGCGGCCAGCTGCTGCGCGTCGGGGTCGGGCACCACGCCGCAGTCGGCAAAGGTGAAGGCGGTCTCGCCCGACGGCGGGATCATGAGGAAGCTACTGGATACCAGCGACGACCCCGGGGCGAGACCCACCACCCTGATGGCCGTGCGCGCTACCTCGCTCGATGACGTGTCAGCCCCCGTTACCATGCCATCCACGATGCCCGCGGAAACCATGCCGGCGCCCTGATGAACCGGATTGAGCAGGTAGGCGTTCAGCTCCTCCGGCGTGAGCTCGGCGGCAAACTTCAGTCCGCTCACACGCTCGCGAATGGCCTCCATGTGGGGTGATTTGTCCGGGTCCACCACCGTGATATTGGAGAGCTTCAAGCGGTGGTCATCGGCCAGGGCACTGATCGCCAGCGGCTTGCCCAGCAGCACCACACGGGCCAGCCCCTCCTGATCGATGCGGGCTGCCGCCTGCACCACACGGGGATCCCACCCCTCAGGGAGCACAATCGTGCGATAGACCTGGGACGCTTTCTGCTGGATGCGGCTAAGTACGGCGCCGGGCGATCTACCCATGCGAATATTTTTTTTGCAGCGCCGCCAGCACCACCGGCGGCACGAAATCGGCCACGTCGCCGCCAAAGCCGGCAATCTCCCTAATGATGGTGGCGTTAAGGTGGGTGTAGCGGTCGTGGGGCATGAGGAACACGGTGGCGATGTCGGGCTTCATGTGGCGGTTCATGAGGGCCATCTGAAACTCGAACTCGAAGTCGGAGATGGCCCGCAGACCGCGAATGACCGCGCAGGCATCCTGGGCCTCGGCATAGTCCACGACCAGGCCGCTAAATTGGTCCACGGTGACGGCGCCAAGACCGTCGGTGGATGCCCGAATCATGGCCAGCCGCTCGTCCACACTGAAGAGCGGAGTCTTGCTGGGGTTTTGGGCCACCGCGACAGTCACCCCGTCAAAGAGGGTCAGCGCTCGCACGATGACATCCAGGTGCCCGTTGGTGATGGGATCGAAAGTGCCGGGGTAGACTACGGTCCTCATGGCAGTCGTGTCCAAAGCGCCACCTTGGACTTGCCGAAGTAGCGGACATCCAGTTCGGCAGGGACCTCGGCCTGGCGCGGCAGCTCCATGGCAAATACGCCGCCGGGGGCAAGTACGCCTTCCGCCTGGGGCTGCAGCTCGGCCCACGTCACGCTGTTGTAGGGCGGATCGGCCAGCAGCACATCGAATTGCCGCACCGCCGCAGCCAGGAATGCGCTCACGCTACCGGTAATGACGCGGTGGTTGTCACCCGCGCGTGCCCGAGCAAGGTTTTGCTTCAGGACAGCAACCAGCGCGCGATCCTGCTCCACAAACGTCACGTGGCGG
>JADFSS010000122.1 GCA_022560655.1 Candidatus Neomarinimicrobiota bacterium | reverse complement strand
TCAGTCTCATTTGGCATTATGACTTTGCCAGACGAGGAGGTACCGTTCGACCTGATCATCTCCAACGGTGGGAACTTTCCTCTCGATTATGAAATCCGGATAGACGCCGTTTGGGAAATTTACGAGTGGTTGAGTGTCTCGCGAGCCTCCGGACGGGTGGCCGGTGGTGGTCGGGACAGCATCACGGTAACGGTGGTGGAGACGGGGAACCTCCAGGAGGGACCCTACGAGGGTCGCTTACTCATCACCACCAACACAGGGGTTGGACTGTCCCCCGTGACGGATACCGTAGGGGTGAGCCTGACGGTGCTGGCTGTCACCGGTGCGATCGCCAGCGCCGATACGACCATTCCAGCGGGTGATTCCCCTCCGGTTGAATTCACCGACGCCGCCGGGAACAGCTTGGGGATCACCTTCGATTTCAGTGCGGGCGAGGGTGGCACCGTAAGCGTGACGGCCGTCTCAACGCTCCCTCCATCCGACAGCACTACTGGCTTCTACGATCCCGATGGGGCGGTGACGGACCCGGTCTACGCCAATTTCTACTGGGAGATTTCCAGCACCATGCCGGAAGGTTTCGTGGTGGATGTTACCTTTAACTATGCCGGTCTAGTGGGTGTACAGAATCCCGGTCAACTGCGCCTTGTCCGGCGCATGAATCATGCCGGTCCCGGGGTCGAGTGGGAATTCATTCCAGCAGACTCTGTTGTCGTGGATGAGGCCGACCAGACCATCACGGCCCTCGCGCAAACAGGGTTCAGCCAGTGGACCGTTGCCTCTGACGAGGCGAGCAACAGCTTTGAAGACACTGAGGCTCCCGTCATATCCGCTCTTTCCCACTCTCCCGAATCTCCCCAGGTTCTTGAGCCTGTTACCGTGCAGGCCACGGTAACGGATGAAAGCTCGGTTGAGAGTGTGATTCTTCACTACCTGAAAGGGGGTGAGTCCAGTTTCCAGGAGGTTTCCATGACGGGCGATGGCTCGGGCATCTATAGCGGTGTGATCCCGGCAGACGGGGTAACGCTGACCGGCATAGCCTATACCATCCGGTCAGTCGACCAGCTGGGCTATGGCAGCAACAGCGATACCCTGTCTGCGCAAGTGCAATTCCCGGCCGGCACCCTGACCACCGGCATCACCGGCTCTGCCTTCCCCGATGGCCTGCCCAGGAAGAAGTGGCGCCTGGTCTCCGTCCCGGCCGAGCTGGACGATCCCGATGTCACTGGCCTGTTTGGCGCTGAATTGAAGGGTAAGCCCGGCAAAACGACCTGGAAGATTTTTGAATGGGCAGGCTCGGACTGGGCCGACGCCCAACAGGTGAGTCCCGGTAAGGGCTACTGGCTCTTCCAGCTCGTCAAGGATGGGGTGGTTTTCTCCAGCGGGGCAGGACGTTCGGTGGACCTCGCGGGCAGCAGTCTGGCCTTGCAGCCGGGCTGGAACCTCATCGGATCTCCGTATGCATTCGTGGTGGCTGTGGTAGGGGATCAGACCCAGTTCTATGGACCTCTGACGTATGGCGGCAGTGACGGGGAGGGTTGGTCCGATCTAGTAACCGAGCTGTTGCCGTGGGGCGGGTATATCATCTATAACCGGGAGAATTCTGCCCTGACTCTCAACCTCCAACCCCTAAAACAGGCGGGGAGTCTGCCCCGGGCGACTCAGCATCTCGCCGGTGGGCTGCCAGAGGGTGAAGCGGGGTGGAAACTGCAGCTGCAGGCCAGGGGCAAGACCTACTCCGACGTGGCGACCTACATCGGCCGGTTGACCGGGGCTCACGAGCAGCTCGATTACCGCGACAATCCCGAGCCGCCCTACATCGAGGGGTATGTGTCGCTGGCCATGGACAGGCCGGAATGGTCCCGAAACTTCGGGCTACCGCGGTTCACCAGCGACATCCGCTCGATCGAGGTGGCGGACGGGACCTGGGACATCGACCTCCATGTCCGGGGCGAAACGGGGCCCATCAGGCTGACCCATGATCTGGCTGGCGAACTGCCGCCTGATTTCCGCATCGCCCTGCTGGACCTGATCACCCGGGAGGTTTACGATATCGTCGGCGGTGATGATGAAATCATTATCACCGACTACCGACCGATCCGGCGTTCCGGGGAGCAAGGCTTTCCATACCACCTGAAAGTGGTCGCCGGGGGGCAGGCTTACGTGGACCGTATGATCGACGAAATTCTCTCGCTGCTGCCGGAAAAAATTACCCTGTCCCAGAACTATCCCAATCCCTTCAATCCAGCCACCATGATCCGGTATGCGCTGCCGAAACCGCAGCGGGTGGCCCTGAAGGTCTACAACCTACTTGGGCAGGAAGTGGTAACCCTGGTGGATGGCTGGAGAGACGTGGGTTATCACGAAATAATTTGGAACGGCAGGGACCGCATTGGCCGCAACGTCTCAAGCGGCATATACTTCTCCACCCTGTTTGCCGGCAAGCGCGTTATAACCCGAAAGATGTTGATCATCCGCTAAATGGATACAGCATGTCTCTACCACCATCACGCAGGCGAGAATATCCCTTTGAGAATAGGGCATCTTACCCCCTGCAGATAGCTCCACACAGCATTGAATGACCCAAATTCAATAACATATCCGGATTGGCATAAGCGAGGAAATTCCCAGTGAAGTATTTACGGAAATCAGAGTGCTTATTATTTGCCTGTAGCGTGATTGTTTTTTCATCTCCTGTGAAGGTGGACGCCCAGGACCAGCACCGTATTGCGGTACTGGATATACAGGGTCAGGGCATCTCACGGCCCGAGGCGGAAACCCTAACCAATTATATGCGGATCGAAGTGGCGGCCACCGGGGCCGTTGCTAGTGTAAAACAGAGTGAGATCAGCGCTGTTCTAAGCGATATGGGAATGGAGGAAGCGGGGTGCACATCCCCAGATTGCGCTCTTGAGGTTGGCAGACTGCTGGCAGCATCACACGTAATCATCGGATCCGTTATGAAAAGTGAGCAGGGCTACGACTTGGACTTTCAGCTGTTCAATATTGAGACCCGGTCCGTACAGAGTGTGGTCGCGCATACCTATCGGGGTGACCTGGATGGCTTGATTATGTCGCTGGAGAAAATAGCTTGGGATTTTATGGATTTAAGCCCAGCTCCGGAGGGACTTCAGGATGAGAAACAGGCGCCAGACCCGGTCCTTGTAACATTTACGAGTGGCGACTGGAACATCCCCAAGACCATCACTTTTTACGGCGTTAATGATGATATTGACGACGGCGATCAGACCTACGCGATCATTGCCGGACCCGTTGTTTCTGATGACACGATTTATGCCAACATCGAGCCAACAGATGTAGCGGTAACAAACACGAATGATGATGTGGCTGGGATCACAGTGGATCCTATCGGGGGACTGCAGACCAGCGAGGCGGGCGGCGGGGACACCTTTACGGTTGTTCTGACGTCGGAACCCACGGCAAATGTGTCCATAGCACTGAGCAGTTCAGACACCACGGAGGGCACGGTTTCGCCATCTTTGTTGGTTTTCAATGCCGGCAATTGGAACATATTGC
>JADFSS010000121.1 GCA_022560655.1 Candidatus Neomarinimicrobiota bacterium | reverse complement strand
CCAGCCCTTGCCCTGGGCCTTGTACTGGCGGGCGATCTGGCTCAGCTCCACCCCTGCCTCACCGGTGAGGACGTTGCGGCCCTTGCCCGCCTCCGGGCTGGAGGCACTGTTGACGCCGGAAAACAGGTTGTCGCTGATGTTGTCCAGGTGACCGCGATATTTCAACCACGGCCCCGCTGGTGAGATATGATCGGTGGTGCATTTGCCCTCGGCCTTGACCAGCACGAGCAGGTCGTCAAGGTCGGTTCCCTCCCAGGCCGGGAAAGCTGCCAACAACTGGAGGCGCTGGCTGCCCGGATGGATGGCAATCCGCACTGCGCCGCCATCGTCAGGCGGCGGTTCAAAGCCCGAGTTTCCGGCGTCGAACCCCCGAGCCGGGAGCTCATTTCCCTTTGGTGGCGTAAGCCGGATACCACCATTGCCGTTGGGTAGGGTGTCGGTGAGCGGGTTGAACGAAAGACGGCCTGCCAGCGCCAGCGCGGTAACAATTTCCGGGCTGGCAATGAACGCCAGAGTAGCGGCGTTGCCATCGTTGCGCCGGGCGAAATTGCGGTTGAATGAGGTGAGGATGGTGTTCTTTTCACCCGCGGCAATATCGTCCCTCTGCCACTGCCCGATGCAAGGACCGCAGGCATTCGCTAATACGATACCGCCGATGCTGGTCAACGTATCCAGCTGGCCGTCCCGTTCGATGGTGGCCCTGATCTGCTCGGAGCCGGGGGTGATCATGAAACCGGTCTTCGTCTTCAGCCCGTGATCGAGGGCCTGCCGGGCGACATGGGCCGCCCGGCTGATGTCCTCATACGATGAGTTGGTGCAGCTGCCAATAAGGGCTACCTTGATCTGGTCTGGGTAGTCATTCTCGCGGACGGCCCTGGCCATGTGGGATATGGGGCGGGCAAGATCGGGCGTAAAGGGGCCTACCACATGGGGCTCCAGGCTGGTCAGATCGATCTCAATGACCTTATCGTAGACCTGTTCCGGGTTGTCCAGCACCTGTTCATCTGCCTGGAGGTTCTGCCGGTGCTGATCTGCCAGGTCGGCAAGGGCATCGCGGCCAGTAGCGCGCAGGTAAGTGGACATGCGCTCATCATAGGGGAACACGGAGGTGGTGGCGCCCAGCTCGGCCCCCATGTTGGTCATGGTCCCTTTGCCGGTGGCGCTGATGGAGCTTGTACCGGGGCCAAAGTACTCAATAATCTTGCCGGTGCCGCCTTTCACGGTGAGGATGCCGGCCAGCTTCAGAATCACGTCTTTGGGCGAAGTCCAGCCCTGTAGCGCGCCGGTGAGGTGCACGCCAATAAGGCCGGGCCAGCGCAGCTCCCAGGGCATCCCCGCCATGACGTCCACCGCGTCCGCTCCGCCCACACCGATGGCCAGCATCCCCAGCCCACCGGCGTTGGGCGTGTGGGAGTCGGTGCCAATCATGAGACCGCCGGGAAAGGCGTAGTTCTCCAGCACGACCTGGTGAATGATACCTGAGCCCGGCCTCCAGAATCCGATGCCGTACTTGTTGGACGCGCTCCTGAGGAATGCGTAAACCTCATCATTATCTCTCAGGGCCTTGGACAGGTCGCTACTCGCATTCACCTGGGCGCGGATCAGGTGATCGCAATGAACCGTGGTGGGCACGGCGGTCGTGTCCCGGCCGCTGCGCATGAATTGCAGCAGCGCCATCTGGGCAGTGGCATCCTGAAGGGCGACACGGTCGGGATCAAGATAGGCATACGTGACGCCGCGCTGGGGCAGGCTAGCTGCCAATCCTCTGGCGAGGTGGGCGAATAAGATCTTCTCAGTGAGTGCCAGGGGTCGCCCCAACCGTTCACGGGCCTGCGGCACCTGCTCCTCAAGCCTTGAGTACAGGTGTTCAATAATCTCCATCGTATTCTTCATGTACGTCGTCAGAACAATGTGAGCTACTCGGGCCTAAAACTAAGAGATGCATTTTGCGTTTCCAAGGTTTAGCAGACGCCTCCTCGGATGTGATCCTTAGTTGATCGTTGCCTCTCGGGCAAGGATCTCTCCATCCCGCCCAAATGCAAAAGCCCCACAGATCTCTGACCCGTGGGGGTTCCTGTCAGGTTGGCAGATACCAACTATCTCAGCCGTGAGGCACACTCAGGGCACAGTGACATCCTAAACTACTGTTTTTATTGACCAATCGTCGGGCTCATAACCCAAACGTCTGGTGCAAGATCCCCTTTTCGATTTCCAACTACTTCAGCAGCGCCATCTTGATGGGATGGGAATAATCCGTCGTTACCATAGCTACTGGTCACCACGGGACACTATAGGTCAATTTCCTGAGACGCCGAACAGAGGTCGGTGATCAGATATTCAACATTGCAGCCTTCATTAGGCATTCTTTATACTCTTGTTCACCATCAGAATCCCAAGTGATGCCGCTTCCAACGGAATATCTGGTGCTGTTATTCGCTCTTTCCCGGATCAGGGTTCTGATGGCTACATTGAAGCAGGCCTGTCGGTCGGGAGCCCACCAACCTATCGTACCACAATAAACCTGACGGGGATAGGGCTCAACAGTATGTATCAATTCCAAGGTCTTGATTTTCGGGGCTCCTGTAACCGAGGCCGGGGGAAAGAGATGACGCATGATTAATGGGATGCTCACGTCGACTTCGGCGGAGATTGTGGAGGTCATTTGCCAAACGGTCCGGAAATCTTCCAGTTCGAAGATCTTATCCACCTTGACCGATCCGGTTTTGGCGATCTTTCCCAGGTCGTTGCGCATCATATCCACAATCATGAGATTTTCGGCCATTTCCTTAGGAGAATTTTGCAGCTCATGAGCTAATTCCCGATCCTCGTGCCCATGCTGACCCCGAGGACGGGTGCCCTTCATGGGCTTGCTAACAATGCGGCTACCATCCAGTTTCCAAAATAACTCCGGAGAAAGCGATATGATATCATTAGCTCCTCCGTCCAAGTAGGCCGCGTAGTCCACAGGCTGGGCCTCAAACATGCCATATAGCAATTCCTGCGGAGAGCCATCCAAGGTACCCTCGAGTGGAAAGGTCAGGTTAACTTGATAGGTCTGTCCCTCTCTTATACTGCTTTTAATAACATCAAACGCCGCATGATAAGTAGCTGGGGACATGAGGGGGCGCCACGGAGATTTCGCAATATTGATCTGGGCTGGATCTTTCCGCGGTTTTGTGGTTTCCTTTTGCGCATAAATCCCAAACCAGAGGAGCGGGAATTCGCCCGCTTCATGGACTTTGAAAGCAGGATCGAAGGCCGGTGCGGCTTCAAACGATAGGAATCCGGCTGCATAATAGCCCTGCTCTACCAGGCCTTCAACTTCCTTTAGCAAAGAACCAACAAGGTTGACCTGATGAGTAGTGATCACGCGCTGGAGATCCCTGAAAATAATCTGGCCGCTGCGTGACAGGAAAATCGGATCGTTCATGGTGTGATGATCCCGCTTCAGTCCGTGGAAGTTGCAAATAGCGACGTTACGTCGTCAAACCGATGTGAGCTACTTGAGTCTATAGCTAAGAGACACCCACACGTTTCCAAGCATTCGTCACTGCCCCAAATGAAGCGTTGCTCGTCGATTACCACACACCCGGAAGCAGGCGATAACTGACTTGCCGGGCATATTCGGAATAACCATCCAATTCGGTCTGCAGGGTCCGATCTTCCAGTGCGGTGCGGACTATGAACAGCAGTGCCATCAAACCGCCGATGGCGAGCGC
>JADFSS010000120.1 GCA_022560655.1 Candidatus Neomarinimicrobiota bacterium | reverse complement strand
TGGACAGAATATGCAGCTATGCCGCCGAAAGTATCCGTAAACGTGATACTGGTGCCTATATACACAAAAAAACGACTAGAGCTACTGTAACTTACACGCCCCTCTGGGTTCACCGCTTCTACCCTCCAGCGTTTCCAGCCATTAGATAAGGGTGAAGTCGTATCAGTTTCGGTTGCAACAGATGACCTAAATTCCTCTTCGGAGGAGTATCCATCCTTTTCATCAAATACTTCAACGTGATACTCAACGGCATCGGGCGCGGTGCTCCATTCCAGGGTAACCTCGTTTGTCTCAGTAATCACAGCCTCATCAGCGGGAGAGAGTAATTGGGGTGCCTCGGGCCGGTCCAGCTCATTATCGAAATTCAACTCGGGCACCTCGCAGCCGAGCAGTAATAAGACCGCCAACAAGGCTCGTGCTCTAGTCCAGGGCAATTTCCCACCTCAAGTGAGTTTGATGGGTCCGGGGATCAGAAACAAGCCTGAAGGCGGGCAGTTCTGAATACGCGTTCTGCGGCCGGCGTTTTGGCCCTACCAGAAGGGCGTGGAGCACGTTGGCTGCCCAGAGACCGGCCGCCACCGGGGCTAGGATGTTAATAGTCTCGCTTGCGCGGTCCAGCTTATCGTGGCTTGCGCGGGCATTATTCTTGTATTCCAGGATTTCAGGGTAATCCTCTTCGAGGCGGTACAGGTCCAGGTAGCGATTGTAATCATCATACGCCGTCTGGTAGCTGCCGTACTCGGCCAGAAGCACACCCGTCACGGCTAGCCCGGCGGCCAGTAGCCCGTAACCCGAAACTTTCCGTCCGTAGTAGAGTTGGCCCAGCCCTGGGAATGCCATGGAGCGCAGCAAGCCTCCCGATCTTGTCGCCGCCCTTCCGGCCTGCTCCTCCAAGAAGGCCTTGGTCCCCAGGCGGCGCCTCTCCAGTAAATCGGGCGGCGGGTCAAGTCCCATGATATCATAGGCCAGAATCTCCGTCTCAGTAATCAACCCAGCCACCTCGCCTATGTAGGTGATTTCCTTGGTGATTTCAATGCCGCCCGTCTCCACCGATACCATCCTTACATCGATGGTGTACGCCTCTCCAACCTTGCCGATGGAGCCGCCCATCATGTACTTCACGCCCAGCAGCTGGCCAACTTCAACGGCACATTCATCGGACGTGCAGCCCGTGAGTTGAAAGTCCTGCTCCATCAGAATCTCACGCATGAGGGAACGCTCCACCAGGCGCACGGCTTCCGTCTGGCCGATGGCGGTGCGGAAACGGTCGGTCAAGGTCAGTGCCTCCATCAGGGAGATGCCCCTGGCCTCCAAATCAAGAATAGCCACCGTGGGCCGGAGATCCTGAGAAAATAGAAAAGTATTTATCAGAATCAACGGGAAGACGATGTACCGTCTGACCCAAAACTGTGAACAGCTTTTCATTCGGTCACCAATTCACTATCCCAAGCTAATCTACCGAGATTCGCTAGAGTGGACACAAGTCCTACTTGCCTTTCACCGCCGTGACCATGATGTCCACCCGGTCGTCTCGCGACAGGCGAGCCGCCTCGATCACCGCCCGGACCGGCTGTCGCTCAGGACCCCGTGCCGCCCGAACATCTCAGGCGTCCGGTGGGACCAGACAAGGAACGTCAGGCAGTCGCCGCCGGGTCCGCGTCAATGGGCACGTAGGCCTCGTAAACACCATCCAGAAAGGTCCATAGCGCCTGTGCTGCTTCCTCAGCTGACTGCAGGACCCGGTGGCGGGTAGCCTTATCGCTCGCCCGGGAAGCCAGCACGTCCCGCTCCACCTGGCGGTGCCAGATATCGGCGGTCTCATGCACCCGGAAAAAGGCGGTGGTACGTTCGTCGTCAATTCCATAGAACGACTTCAGCCCCTCCCGCTTGGTGTAGGCCACCTCCGGAATCTGCGATTCATAGGCATAAAGGGCCGCCAACCCCACGCGATAGTCGGGGCTTTGTGTGAGGCGCTGCATGGTTCCCACCGAGGCCTCGGTCCTCGGCAACAGTTCGGCACCCAGCACATCCTCGCGGTCAACGCCCAGCCCTTCGCCAAACCTCAACCAGAGTTCGGGATGGTTATCGGGGCCACGCTCTTCCTCGATGAGGTTCTCCAGGAGCATCTGCCGGACAGATAGGTCGTCACAGCGGGCATGCACGGCGCTCACATAAGTGGGAAAGGCGGCCACGTGCGTATAGTACTGTTTGGCGTATTCAGCCAGCGTCTCCCTGCTGAGCTCGCCGGCGCTCCAACATTCGTAAAAGGGGTGTTGCAGTAATCCATAGCGGCCGATTGCCCGGTCCAATGCTTCGAGAAAATGATGGGTTGTCGTACTATTCTGTGCGGTCATGAAACTTTTCCTTTCACTGCTTTGGGAATATCGGTAGCTGAGGCCCCGGCGGTAATAGCCGCCAAACTTAAGTCCGGGAATCCGTCGGGTGCACGGATATCATGCAGGGGCCGAACGCAGTAACACCTTGCAAGCCCCCTCAGGCAGGGCCTTACGCCAGCGAAGAATCGGACTCCAAAATGCCAAAGGGATTGCCCTCGCGGTCCTCGCAATAGTGAAAATAGCCCACGCCAGGAATCGACTCCTTGGGCGTTACGACCTTGCCACCGCGTGCCTTGATTTTCTCTGCAAAGTCGTCCACCGACGGCACATCAATGATGTTCACCGTAGGTGCCTATCCATAGGAATGGATCGCACCGTTGATGCCCGGCACATCATCGTCGCCCGTGGTGACCAACCAATAGTCACGGGGACCCTCCATCTTCTGGATGCTCCAGCCAAATACGTGGCCATAAAAATCCACTGCACTCTGGATATCCTTGGCATTGATTTCGAAATGAATGCTGCGTGGCACGGCTTGTCCTCCCTTATTGCGCTGATATGGTATCTTGTTGCTGCTGCCGGCATTAATGACCGGACTCTCAACCTCCGGCCTGCAGGGCATCCAAAACTGCTTCCGCAACCAACCGGTTGCCCTCCGGGCTCAGGTGCACCCCGTCAGTGGTGAGAATGCCCTGCTCAGCGTTGCCGGGGTTATGGGTGCGCAGGTGCTCAACGAATATCTTGCGCAGGTCCAGGAGGGCGACGTCCCTGGCTTTGGCCACCTCACGGGTGATGGCGGCGTAATCGTCAAGCAGACCGTCCAGGTCATTGGCCCCACCGATCCGCTCTCCAACAACGGTAGGGGTGCAGAGCACGACGCGGGCCCCGGCATTGGTCAGCCGGCGCGTGATGTCCGTCAAGCCATACTGGTAGCGGCCCGGGGGTATTCCGCCCAAACTCAGGGTGGAGTGCCACACATCGTTGACACCGATGGTGACAAACACGATGTCGGGGTTACGGGCCAGGACGTCGCGGTGGAGGCGTTCCTGCAGATCGGGCACCTTGTTGCCGGTCACTCCCGCAGCGATTACCTCCAGGCGCAGATGCGGTAGCCGGGCAGCCAGGGAATCCCGCACCAGCGCCACAAAGCCATCGGGCTGATCGCCCAACTCGGTGATGGAGTCGCCCAGGAAGATGATGCGGTCGCCCGGCCGCAGCTCAACGCCCCCCGGCGTGCACGCCGACCAGAGAACCAGCCCCGCCACGAGCCCACGCATCGCTATCCCTTTGATGGAAGTTTGCCCCAATGCCATAAATCCTTGGACTGATTCTACACAGAACGCCAGGCCACGGCAATAGATTCGCCGGAGCACGTCCCCGATTCCCTCCCGCCCGTTGCGAAATTTCAT
>JADFSS010000119.1 GCA_022560655.1 Candidatus Neomarinimicrobiota bacterium | reverse complement strand
GGGAATCAGACCTGGGGCTTTTTTTTGAAAACATTTACAGGAGCACAATCATGAATGAGCCCATATCAAAAGTCGTCCTGGCATATTCAGGTGGACTGGACACGAGCATCATTATACCGTGGCTGAAGGAACGGTACCGCTGCGAAGTCGTCGCCTATGTGGCCAATGTGGGCCAGAATGACGACCTGGATGCCGTGCGCGCAAAAGCTAAGGCAACGGGAGCAGATGAGGTTGTTGTGGAAGACTTGTGCGAGGTCTTTCTCAAGGACTTCGTTTGGCCAACTGTGCGGGCTGGCGCCGTATACGAGCGCAAATACCTCCTGGGTACCAGTATGTCGAGGCCACTTATCGCCCAGCAGCAAGTCAAGCTGGCCAAAGAGATCGGCGCAGACGCCGTGGCCCACGGGTGCACGGGCAAGGGGAACGACCAGGTTCGGTTCGAGCTGGCCTATATGGCCCTTGAGCCGCGATTAAAAATCATCGCCCCCTGGCGGCAGTGGGACATTGCCTCCAGAGAGGAAGCCATCGAATACGCCCGGGCACGAAGCATACCGGTATCCGCGACGGCAGACGATATTTACAGCCACGATGAAAACATCTGGCACACGTCTCACGAAGGGGGGCCACTGGAAGACCCTTGGACGGAAATGGATGACGGGCTCCTGAAACGGACCCGGCCGATTTCTCAAACACCCGACGAGGCGGAATATATCGTTCTAACCTTCGAGGAGGGTCAACTGGTGGCACTGGATGGAGATCGCCTGTCAGTTGTCGATATGCTCCTCCAGCTCAACGAGGTTGGCGGAAGGCATGGCATAGGCGTTGTGGACATGGTGGAAAATCGGGTAGTGGGCCTGAAATCCCGCGGTATTTACGAAACGCCGGGGGGCACCATCCTGACAACAGCCCATCGTGAACTGGAAGCCTTGACCCTGGATAATGAGTCACAGCACTACAAAGATATCATAGCCGAAGAATATGCGAGCATTGTCTATCGTGGACAGTGGTTTACGCCCCTACGGGAAAGCCTGGATGCTTTTGTAACGGCCATGCAAAAATATGTCAGCGGCACTGTTCGCATGAAACTGTACAAGGGTCATTGCCTAGTCGCCGGCCGCCGCTCTGTCTACTCCCTTTACCGCGAAGATCTGGCTACATTCGGCAAGGAGGATGTCTACGATCAAAGTGATGCCGAAGGTTTCATCAATCTGTTCGGCTTACCCGGCAAGGTAGAGGCCCTGCTTTCCGAGGCTGGCGTTAAGAAGGGCAAATACCGGGCGACGGACTATTTTAAGAGCTTCAAGAGGGACTAATTATGGGCGGTAAAGTTTGGCGGGAACGATTCAGCATGGACCTGGCACCGGAAATTGATGCCTTGAATCGGAGCGCGCATTTTGACTGGCGGCTCGGGGTCCACGATCTGGACGTTTCCCGGGTATGGGCCCGGGCGCTGCGCAAGGGCGGGGCCTTGACGGCTGATGATGTGGCTGCCATTCTCAAAGGACTTGACCTAATTGATCGTGAACTGTCAGTAAAAGGGAGCGCTTTCCCAGAGAGCGGGGATGAGGACATCCATATGGCGGTTGAGAGGCGCCTGGGCGAAATCATTGGCGAACCGGCTGAAAAACTCCACTTTGGCCGCAGCCGAAACGACATGGTGGCGACGGACATTCTGTTATATCTCAAGGGACAGTCGGCCACCATCATGGAAAAAGGGCGGAACCTCATCAAAGTCATCGTTGATCAGGCTCAAGCGCACAAGGCGACCCCATTCCCTGGCTATACGCATCTGCAACAGGCGCAAGTCGTCAGCCTGGGGCACATATTTCTTGCCCATGCGATTGCCCTGCAACGCGATATATCAGCCCTGTCTGCCAACCTGAATGGGATGGACAAATGCCCCCTGGGGTCGGGAGCTCTCGCGGGCACCTACGCTCCTGTGGACACCGGTTGGATTGCGGCGGAGTTGGGATTCAGTGGCCCTGCCGCCAACAGTATTGACGCTGTGGGGAGCAGAGATGCTATCATCGATTTTCTCTATATTGGCGCTCGGTTGGGGATCCATCTGAGCCGGTTGGGTGAGGATATGATCCTGTGGTCATCCCAGGAGTTCGGCTACATCACACTCGGCGATAACAGCACCACAGGCAGCAGTCTACTGCCGCATAAAAAGAATCCCGATGTATTCGAACTTGCCAGGGGCAAGGCCGGCCGCCTGATTGGGAACCTTCACGCCATCCTTGCCGTCCTGAAAGGATTACCCGCGGGCTACAACAAGGACCTTCAGGAAGATAAGGAGGCCCTTTTTGATACCGTGGAGACCCTCAACCTGCTCTTGCCAGCCGTGGCAACAGCAGTCGATTCACTGACGGTCCATTCGGAGGCCATCCGCGCAGCGATGATTCCAGAAATCAAAATGGAAGGCGTTGTGCAGCTGCTGACCGAGCGAGGCAGCACCTTCAGAGCGGCTTATCGTATGGGACAGGCCCTTGTCCGGAAGGCGGTGGCACGGGGCCTACACGTCACCGAATTTGCTTTGGGTGACCTTCAGAATGTCAGCCCGGAACTGGACCAGGAAGTATTGAATCGGCTGCAAGCTGATTACGAAATACCTAAAACAGGCGTTGCTGGCGGAGCATCAATAGCATCGGTTGAGACTCAGATTGAGGACTTTAGGACCTGGCTTGGTGCTGTCACTTGAGGTCATCCGCCAGCCGGAGACCAAGCTGAGTTATCGGAAGAGTTCCCGCCGTCACGTGGGGTCAGTCTGGATATGCCATTGCCGAGGTTCGCAGACATGGGGATATTCCATGCGTTGCTCTTTCCTCGGATCAGGAAAGCCCGATCGACTCCCGCTGCAATCTTCCAAGCTGGTCGAGAATTCAGGGATATAGGGCAAGGGCTGAAAATTCCTTAGACCGGCCACCGGGAGTCTATTTGGAGCGGTCTAGACAATCGGCTCGTGGTCCCTCTCAATCAACAGTTCCCCGTACCGACAAGCGCCCGCATAGTAGGGGTTCCGCAGAAGATTGCTGATCGCTTGCCTGGAGAAGCTCCCACCGCGATTCGTACGGAATCCGTTACGCCCCAGATACTTGCCGATCTTGCCCAGCGACAGCCCCTCCTCGCGCAGCGTGTAGATTCGGCGTACCAACCCCGCCTTTTCAGCGTCGATTTTGAGCCGCTCCCCGTCCCAGTAGTATCCAAATGGTGCTCGGCTAACCTTCCCCGGTCCACCGACCCTGCCATAGCGCCTGAAATTTCTGCGTCTTCCGACTGATAATCGAGCCAGAAGTGCCTGTTTTACTACATCGCTCATAGCTAGCAACCAATTCTAACACTTCTCGACGAACAATGTCAAGGATTTGTTAAGAACTTGACAACATGATTCAGCGATTTATCCGCTGGTTTCTGGCTCGCACAGGGCTACGCAAATAGAGTGCCGAGCATTTACGGCGATATTAGGCGTTGGTTGAAGGAATATACTAAACTGGTCCCCTGAAATCTGGCCTCTATATTTTCGGAGCAGGGTCTGCTTGGGTCAAGGTCAAGATAGTGCTGCTAATCATATGCCGGAGTGGGGGGGGTAATTCAAACCTCACCAACGACCTTGCATCAACACGCTGAATACTCCTCGTCACTAAATGGTGACCTATCCCGTCGGACATGGTTGGTTCCATCTAGAATTGCAAGCTAATTGCAACCTCTACTTCTTCTCACGACGGGGCCCATTTGCCCTTACAAGGCGGGGGTCACTGGTTCGAGTCCAGTAGCGTCCACAGGCCCAGCCGGGCGCGGGGCTTTTTTGCTTCGTGCAGCGCGATGGTGAGGCGAGGAAGGAAAATCCCTGATTATACCTCTGTGATGGCCAGGTACAATCAGGGATTGAGCACCCATGAGGCGCGTAGCTCAGGAATCGTTTCAGCGCATCTTCGGCCAACAAAATGCGGCTACTGCGCCGTTTACAACTACATTCAGATATAAGGGTACAGCGCCGAGT
>JADFSS010000118.1 GCA_022560655.1 Candidatus Neomarinimicrobiota bacterium | reverse complement strand
TCGCAGCCAGTAATAGAATAGTCAGAACAATTGTCGGGGGTTTCATTTGAGGGCCTGCTTGCCCACTAGGCCCGCTTTCCAAAACACAATCATTTTTTGGATTCCCTCCAGTTTCTCTGCCTTGTTCAACCCGGATAGATCCGTCTCAACCGTTTCCGTCTTTCTGGTCGCCAGCCCGACCAGAGCGCCGATGCCGGCGCCAAGGGGAGCACCGATGAATGCCCCCACCGCAAGGCCCATCACTGGCCCTGAGAGGAAACCAGGGGTCACCGCCACCGGCAGAAATGCAGTGATAAATCCCAACAAACCGCCTACCTTAAAGCCAGCCCACCAGTTGGTTTTACCCAGAAAAGAGTATCTGATGTTTAGCAGCGATTCGATGGGGACACTGTAAACAAGCCCGTCACGCACAACCCTCAGCGTGTCTCCTGCGTCGATAAACACCTGCTCACCATGAAAGACCTGCACCCGATCATACATTGCGGTCACTTGCCACTGGGGCAAATCCTGACCGAACGCATAGCCCGCGAAAAGCAGAACCAGACAGCTCGTCCCGAGTATTCTCATTGGCTTCCTTTTATGCGCATGATTGCACGCGTACTCGCAGGAGAAATACTCCCATGTTCTCTGCTCCTCGATAGGTATACAATCTGACTGTATGAAACGTCATGAGAGTGTCTAAGAGTTGTCAACATATTGTCATGCGTGGCGGACGACGATGGGATTTGACCTGCCAGGGCCGATCGCAGGCAGCCCATTCAGGAAGCCCGCCGTTAGAGCCAGCGATAAGGTGAAAGCGCTTGGACATGCCCACCTCAAGGATGGTGGCGATGATGGGTTCCTCCGGTTCGGCTGGTGGAGGGGGTGAGGCCTTTCGGGCCGCGGGCGGGACGGCAGGCGAGCGGCCACGGGTGGGGGTTGCGGCAAGAGCCTGGGAGGACTAGAAGATTGAAAGCTCTGGATGAGCGCCACGCCCTGTTGCCGGGTTAGCCTGCCCAGGGAAGTACCCCTGGTCTGGAGGACGTAGGCGTCCAGTTCCTTCTCGGTGAAGCCCTGGCTGACGGCCAGCGATTTAATGGCATTGATTTGCGACGGCAGGATCTGGTTTTGCTGGGCGAATGTGAATGCCGTCATTACCAGACCGGCCGCAATGATACGATGGATGCGTGATTTCATGGCAATCCCCTACGGATGTAGAGTTGATGCCGGCGATGAATGTCTCCGAATGTCGGAGCGATGGGTCATGGGAAGTCCTTGTTTCTTAGTGCTATGAAAAAAGGTTCGTGCAAGCTATTTTTTTTCTGCGATCATATTCCAGTTATCAACCTGCCTGAATATGGTGACGATTGAGGTCACCGTTGTCATGATAATGTCATGGAAATGTCAATAGTTTGTCAGAGCTGGCCCGACGTGACGGGCGTCACATCTGCGGGAGGGGTCCCGGGTACTCTTGCCCGGATGCCCCCAATACAACGCCCCAAAATGCTCGCTGTGCACGTTTCTCACTTGCAGGCTAGGTAGCCCACGGCGCCCATTTGGATAGCGCCACTGGCGTGAGTTAGATCATGGGCATGGAGCGCCTGTATAGCCCCCATGAAATAGCCGCTGCGCTGTCGGTGAGTAACCAAACCGTGCAGCGAGAGATAGAATATGCGCTTCTACCTCAGGCGCAGTCTTAAAACTATATCAGCAGGGGGTCCGTGAGGAATTCTACGATAAACGGCTTCTTGCTGGCGAGGGCCTTTATCAGCGCACCATCAATTTCGTCCGGCGCCGAGACCCGAATACCGTCACCGCCGCAAAGTTTGGCATAGGCAGCAAAGTCCGGATTGGTCAGGCCGGTCTGCCAGACCTCCATATCGTCGGCTTCGAACTCCTTTGAGATTTTGCCGAGTTGACTGTTGTTCAGCAGCACCAGTGTGATGTCCATGTTGTACCGGACGGCCGTCGTAAATTCCGCCAGGTATTGGCCGAAGCCCCCGTCGCCGGCTACGGCAATCACCTTGCGGCCCGTGTGTGCGGACCAGGCTCCCAGCGCAGCAGGAAATCCAAAACCGATAGATCCCAGGTAGCCCGACATGAGAATGGTCTGCTGCTGGCATTCGAAGTAGCGACCGAAGGAATAGGTGTTGTTGCCCACATCGACCGCGATGATGGCATCGGCAGGCGCGAGGTTACTGAGGGCATGAAAGATGGATGCTGAGTTCAGACCGCTGGCCGATAGATCAGCCCGGCGTCGCTCCTTCTCCGCGCGCCATTTTTTCCAGCGAGCCGCGATCTCGGCGCGCAGCTGGGGCCGTGGTTTAGGAGCCAGCCCCTCATCGTCCAGCAGCTGCTCGATGGTCACTCCGATATCGCCCCACAGGGGCACCTCCACGGGATGAAATTTGCCCAGTGTCATCCGGTCCCGGTCAACCTGAATGGTAGGGAGATACTCCGCGATGCCAGTATGGACAGAAAAGGAGGTGCCGAAGGTGATGAGTAAATCGGCGCTGCCCATCATGATGCTGGCCACGGGGATGCCACTGCGGCCAAGTACGCCGCAAGCCAGCGGGTGATTGTCAGGTACCATGCCCTTAGCCTTGAAGGTGGTGACAATCGGCGCCGCTAACTTTTCTGCAAGACGCAGCACATGGTCCCGGAAAGCGGCCGCACCCTGCCCACAGACGATGGTGGGCCGTTTCGCCGCATTAATCAAATCAAGGGCTCGCTTTAGCTCGTCTTTCGGCGGGGCGATGGCCACCAACGGTACGCGGCCGACCCGGGGGGTGTCGGGCTGAGGATCTCTGGCCGGCAAGCGCTGCATTTCATCGGGGAAGATGAGCGCTGTGGGTCCGTGCTCCACCTCGGCATGCTTGATGGCGAGGGCCACGAGGTTGGACGCGTTTTCAGAACCGAGCACGACCTGTTGCCAGCGGGTCACGGGATTGAGGGCAGAATGCAGGTCCACCTCCTGAAAGGTCCCCGGCCCCATGATCTGGGTGTTCACCTGTCCCACCAGCGCCAGCATGGGCACATTATCCACGTGGGCGTCCCACATGCCGGTGATCAGATTGGTGGCGCCGGGTCCGGCGATGGCAAAACAGACGGCGGTCCTGCCGGTCAGCTTGGCGTAGGCCGAGGCAGCGAAGGCGCCCGCCCCCTCATGGCGGATGCCATAGTAGTGCATCTTTCCATCCAGTTCAGCCCGGCGCATGGCATCAGCCAGACCGAGATTTGAATGCCCCACCATGCCGAACACTACCTCCACACCCCAGCTGGTCATGACGGCGACCACCTGGTCTGCCAGTGTGGTTCGATGTACAGCGGTTTCCAGACCGACAAAGATGCCGTCCTCCCGGAGCTCCACCGGATAAGGGTCAACCTTATCCTCAAAACCCTCCGGACCCTGGCCGGTTATGGGATCATACTGGTAGGCATGCCACGGGCAGATTACCCAGCCGTCCTCCAACTGCCCTTCTCCCAGGGGTCCCCCCTGGTGGGGGCAGCGGTTGTCCAGGGCGGTGAGTTTGCCCTCATGATGTACCAGGCAGACTTGATGGGTACCCGCAGTGACGGTCCGAACGCGGTTGTCGGGCAGCGAATCCAGGTCAGCGACGCGATACCACTGCACAGTAGGCTCAGCCATGTGAAAAGTTGGCCCACGATCATGGGCAAAGCCAAATAATTCGCAATGAATTTTGCGAGAATCATGTCCGTGGGCTGACACCCACTGGTTACCGTGCCAGCCCAACCGCTTGCAGGACAACGGTAGAGCGAGAGGTGGCGTGGTGGAAACATACCCCTTCAGGGGAGGCTGCTACGGCGGGACCGGCGAGACTTGAACGCGCGACCTGCGTATAGTAACGGCGATCCGCTCCCGTCGTGATGACGATTGGAGCTTACAATTAGCCTGCAAATGTTGGAGCAAGAACCTGACCGGTCCTGAACCGCTGAACTACCTTACTAAGGGCTGACGCTATTAACCCTGTGGGATTTGCTACGAATCTTTTTCCGATCTCTGTTCGGTTAGAAACTCAATTCGAATGTAAGAGCCGCAACCTTCTTCCTGAGATCAA
>JADFSS010000117.1 GCA_022560655.1 Candidatus Neomarinimicrobiota bacterium | reverse complement strand
TCGGCATGGGGCCGGGACTGGCCTACACCATGGGCAACAGTTGGGAGGCCTACGGTTTCAGCGGGGGCGGCGTGGTGGGCCTCACTTTTGCGGCCATCGGCTTCCTCATCGCCTATTTTGTCGGCATTCCGCTGGTAAACCGGGCCATCGCCAAAGGAACGACAACTCTGATTTCAGGCGCCGATGCCATCAGCGACGACGTGCGCCGCGGTGTGTTGAAGGAGCCGCCACCGCTGCGGTCAGCCGGCAACTTGACCATTGCATCTGAGGCGATGGAGCCCATGGCGTTTCAGCTGGGGCTAATCGGCGCGCTCTACCTTTTCACCTACGCCATCACCTACGGGCTCAACGGTCTCATGATCGACGCGGGTCTGCAGGAGTACACCGCGACCCTGTGGTCGTTCCACTTTATTCTGGCGGCGGTGGTTTCCATGCTGTTCCGCAAAGGGGTCGACATGGCGGGACGCGGCTACCTGATCGACAAGGGCCTCATGACCCGCTCAGCCGGCGTTTTCATGGACTACCTCGTGGCCGCTTCCATCGCCGCCATTTCCATCGCCGTCGTCTGGCGCTACTGGCAACCCATTGCGCTCATCTCCCTCTCCGGCGGCCTGGCCACCTATTTCTACGTGCGCTGGCTGATGTACCGGGCGTTCGACGACTATCACTTCGAACGTTTCATCGGCGTGTTTGGCGATATGACCGGCACCATCAATTCGGGGCTGGTGCTGGTGCGGGTCACCGACCCCGAATTCGACACTCCCGTGGCCGAAGACCTGGTGTACGGCAGCGGCATGGCCCTGCTGGTGGGCTTTCCCCTGCTGATCGTGCTCAACCTGCCGTTCACCTACTTCGCCAACTCTGTCACCGGCTACTGGGTGACGATCGTTATTTTCCTGATCTATTTCGTGATCCTGATCATCGGCTGGCGGCTCACAGGATTCCTGCGGTTCACTGCTCAACCGCCCGGCGGCCGCGAGTGACGCATCCCGAACTCTCACCGGCGACCCTGCTGCTGGCCAATGGCGCCCGCTTTGATGGCCTCAGTTTCGGAGCGCTGGGCAGCGCCACCGGCGAGGTCTGCTTCAACACCGGCATGACCGGCTACCAGGAAATTCTGACCGATCCCTCCTACGCCGGGCAGCTCGTCACCATGACCTATCCCCACATTGGCAACTACGGCGTCAACGATGAGGATGTGGAGTCGAGCCGCATTCAGGTGGCCGGTTTCATTGTGCGCGACGGCACAGCGACCCCCTCCAACCACCGCATGACCCAGACCCTGCCCGACTACCTGACTGACGCCGGCATCGTCGGCATCCAGGGCATCGACACGCGCATGCTGGTGCGCATGATCCGCAGCGAAGGGGCCATGAACGGCGTCATTGCCTCCGGCGAGATTGATGAGGCGGCGCTGAAACGGCTTTTGGGCGACGCCCCCAACATGACGGGACTCGATCTGGCCAGCGCCGTCACCTGCTCAAAGCCGTACACCTGGGGCGATGGCGCAGGAAAATTTCGAGTGGTGGCGTATGATTTTGGCATCAAGTATAACATTATGCGGAAGTTGGAAAACCTCGGCTGCGCCGTTACGGTCGTCCCTGCCAACACTCCCGCGAAAGAGGCCCTGGCCCTGCGGCCCGACGGCATCATTCTCTCCAACGGTCCCGGCGACCCTGCGGCGGTGACTCCCGCCATTGAAGCGGTGGGGGACCTGCTGGGCCAACTGCCCATGTTCGGCATCTGCCTGGGGCACCAGATTCTGGCGCTGGCGCTGGGGGCGACCACCTACAAGCTGCCGTTCGGGCACCGGGGCATTAACCATCCCGTCAAGAATCTGGCCACCGGCAAAGTGGAGATTACCAGCCAGAACCACGGCTTTGCGGTCGATGCCGATTCCATAAAGGGAGAGCTGGAGCTGACCCACGTCAACCTCAATGATGACACGGTGGAAGGGCTACGGGCGGAAGGGCAGCGGGCCTTCAGTGTGCAGTACCACCCGGAGGCGTCGCCGGGGCCGCATGACGCGGCGTATCTGTTTGAGGAGTTTGTAGGGATGATGGGGGGCTGAAGAGCAAATCAAGAGCCGCCAAGAGGACACTCACCCCCTTTACTGCGTAATGCCCTGAACTTGCTACCTTTTGGTGGACAGTGTAAGAAGTCATAGATTACCATGATCTACGGAGGTATCTATGATGGAGGAGAAACGAACCAGGCGGGTGTTCACCCGGGAGTTCAAGGTGGAAGCGGTGGAACTGTTGGTCAATGGCAACAGGAAGGCCGTGGAGGTGGCCCGGAACCTGGGGATCCGGGTTGAACTGCTCTATCGTTGGAAGAACGAGTATATGAGCAATAGAGGCGACGCCTTCCCCGGCATGGGGCACCTGGCCGATCCCGAGGATGAGCGGATGCGCAAACTGGAACGTGAACTGGCCAGCGTCACTGAGGAGCGCGACATCTTAAAAAAAGCGTTGGCCATTTTCTCGAAAACACCCCGATGAAGTATCAGTTTATCGATGACTGCCGCTCCTCATTTGGCGTGGAGAAGATGTGCCGGTCGTTGGCCGTAAGCCGGAGCGGATTCTATCGCTGGAACCAATCAGGAGAAAGTAAACGGGCGGCCGAGAACCGTCTGCTGCTGGATAGTATCCGGCGCATTTACGAGTCCACCAGGGGCCGCTACGGGAGCCCTCGCATCACCGCTGAGCTAAAGGACCAAGGCTACAGTTGTAGCCGCCCGCCGGTCGCCAGAATGATGCGCAAGCACGATATCAGGGCCAGAGCCTGGAGAAAGTTCAAGGTCACCACTAACTCTAAACACAAGCATGCGGTTGCACCGAACCTGCTCAGGCAGACCTTCCTGACCGAAGCCCCCAACCGGATCTGGGTCTCGGATATCACCTATATCCGCACCCTGGCGGGCTGGCTCTACCTCACAGTGGTCATGGACCTTTACAACCGCAAGATCGTCGGCTGGTCCATGAGTGATCGGATGGAGGCCACCGACACCACTATCCCCGCCTTCGAGATGGCCGTTAAAGGATGCCAACCCCTGCCTGGCCTGGTGTTCCACTCGGACCGGGGCGTACAATATGCCTGCGAACCGTTCGTTGCCCTGCTGAGCAGGTCAAAGGCGATCCAGAGCATGAGCGGCCGGGGTAACTGCTACGACAACGCTGTAGCCGAGAGTTTTTTCCATACCTTGAAGACGGAGCTGGTCTATCACGAAATCTACCATACCCGGGAGCAGGCCAGACGCTCTCTGTTCGAGTACATGGAGAGCTTTTACAACCGGTCCAGGAAGCACTCAACCTTGGGATACAGATCCCCGGTCGAATATGAAAACATGAAGTTCAACCAGGCAATATGACTACTAGCAGTGTCCACTTTTTTGTAGCAAGATCACTACTGAACCATATTACTTTGACGACATACAAGATCACGTTTTATGACCTTGTGTGCACTGTTATCCATTAGCACCGAAAGAGGACACCAATGATGACCATATTAGTGGTTGGAGCGACGGGCAATACGGGACGGCCCCTGGTGGAACAGTTGCTGGACAAGAATCACAGAGTTCGCATTATTGTCCGCTCGTCTCACAACCTCACCGCCGAGATTCTGGAAAATCCAAATACGACGGTCATAACGGCTAGTGTTCTCGACTTGACCGATGAGCAATTGGCAGAGCATGTAAAGAACTGTGATACCGTTGCCTCGTGCCTGGGACATAACCCGAACTTCAAGGGAATATTTGGAAAACCGCGAAATTTATGCACAGACGCGACACGACGTTTATGTAACGCGATCGAAAAGAATAGACCACCCATACCTGCCAAATTCATTCTTATGAACACGGTTGGTGTCCGGAATCCCGATCTCGGAGAGCAGCGGACGTGGATTGAACGGGTACTGATTACGCTCTTGCGTTACACTGTACCTCCGCAAAGGGATAATGAGACTGCGGCTGAGCACCTGCGTAGCAAAGTGGGTAAGGAGAACAATCACGTCGAATGGTGCATAGTCCGCCCGGACACATTAATCGATGCCGAGGTTTCGACCTACGACATCAAAGAGTCCCCAGTCACGGGTATCTTTACTGGCCGTCCTACCACGCGATCTAATGTTGCTCAATTCATGACTGAGCTAATCGAGAATGCAGAGCTTTGGAGTACATGGAAGTTTCGGATGCCCGTCATTATGAACTCCAAATCTCGTAGTTAGTAGCAATCTTTGGCATAGCGATGACCTGACCCCGATGATTGTGCCAGGGGTTTTGTTGTCGCTCGATCTCTCCATGAAAC
>JADFSS010000116.1 GCA_022560655.1 Candidatus Neomarinimicrobiota bacterium | reverse complement strand
GGGCGCGCTATACCCTGGCGGAGAGATATCATCAGCCGGTGCCGGACCTGCTGCCCGCCCATTGGCTCCCCAACCGTTGGGGACAGGGCTGGGAGGAAATGATCACGGTAGAGGGCCTTGACCTGGACGCCGCCCTGGCCGGAAAAAGTCCTGAATGGCTGGTGAAGCAGGCCGAACGGTTCTACGTGAGCCTGGGGTACCCGGAGCTGCCCAAGACATTCTGGGAACGCTCGTCGCTCTATCCTTTGGAACCGGGGGCCAGCTACAGGAAGAACAACCACGCCTCGGCCTGGCACCTGGACCTGGAGAGCGATCTCCGGTCGCTCATGAGTGTGGAGAACAACACCCGGTGGTATGGCACCACGCACCACGAGCTGGGGCATATTTACTATTTTATGGCTTATACCAGGAAGGAGGTGCCGCCCCTGCTGCGGGGCGGGGCCAACCGGGGTTTCCATGAGGCGGTGGGGACACTCATGCGGAACGCAGCCGTCCAAAAACCGTTTGCAGAGGGCATTGGACTGGTGATGGGAGACATCCAGGTGGACCCCATGCAGGCGCTGCTGAAGGAGGCGTTGGATGCGGTGGTGTTCATTCCCTTTTCCACGGGAGTGATGACCCACTTCGAGTGGGAACTCTACGCGCAACCCCTGGATATCGATGTGTATAATGAGCGTGGGTGGGTCTTAAAGGCCAAGTATCAGGGCATTGCGTTCGAGCTCTCGAAGGGAGGAGTATGCCGACGCCATGTCAAGACCCACATTAACAACGACGCGGCCCAGTATTATGACTATGCCATCTCCAACGTGTTGGTGGCCTAGTTCCACGATCATATTTCCCGGAACATTCTGGGGCAGGGCCCCCACGCGACCAACTACTTCGGCAAAAAGGCGGTAGGCGATTTCTTATGGTCCATCATGGAGACGGGATTAACCATGGACTGGCGGAAGCTGTTGCGTGAGACCACCGGGAAGGACCTCTCTACGGCGGCTGTGATGGTCTGTTTCGCACCCCTTATGGAATGGCTCCGGGAGGAGAACCAGAGACGGGCGCATACGCTGGAGGAGCTTTAGTGGCTAGAGGAGAGCAGGGAGCAGCAGCGCCCGGCCTGGATTCTTCCGCTTCCTGAAGCACCTGCTGGCCGGGAGTGGTTCATCGGCTCGGACGGCCTATCCCTGGGCGTTGACCGTTTCGGGGCCTCTGGGCCAGGGAAAGAAGTGGCCCACCCGGTGGAAATGACCGCCGAGGCCGTCACTAAGCGGATTCGGACAATTTGGAAATCGCGAAAATCTGAGTAAACTCCATCGCCACCATGGCAGAACGAACGAAAATATGGGACCTCCAGAACTTCAATCTTTTCAAGGAAGTTGAGGATCAGACACTCACCGATCTGGCGGATCTCAGCCAGATGAACTACACCAACAAGAAGGAGGTGGTCTACTTCCCCGAAGAGCCCTCCAACACCATTTATATGTTGATATCGGGGAAGATCAAGATTTCCCGCATTTCGCCGGATGGGCGATCGGTAATCCTGGCACTGCTGGGCGCAGGCGAGATCTTCGGGGAGTCGGCCATCCTCGGCCAGGAAACTCATCAAAACATCGCCGAAGTGGTGGAAGACGCAGTGGTTTGTGCTATCGACCGGAAAGCCTTCCTGAAGATCCTCGAAAAAAGCAATGCCCTCAGCCGCCAGTTCCGGACCCACCTCGGCCTGCGCATCCGCAAGGTGGAGTCCCAGATCGAAGACCTGGTTTTTAAGGACGCCCACTTTCGGGTCCTGAATTTCCTGCTCCGCTACATGGAGGACTTCGGCAAGCAAATGGAGAACCTCTGGGAGGTACGGCCCTTTCTTACCCATCAGGAAATCGCCGAACTCACCGCCACCTGCAGGCAGACCGTCAATGCCATCCTCAACGAGCTCAAAAGCGCGGGCAAGATCGATTTTTCGCCCCAGTTCCTGAGGACTCCCGGCCCGGAGAGCCTGCGGCAGTAGCCGCCCGTTGGTGCATACGCAAGGGGAGCCGCCCGCGACTATGTCATTGTAATTTGAAACCAAGCGCCTGCCGGCGAAGTCCCATGTCAGCGGTTCTCCCCCTCATCGCGGTCATCCTTGTGCTGGCCTACCTTATCGCCGTAAGCTATCAGAGCTATCTGCGCAATCGCGACGAGCCCGAGGCCGACGAGTGGGAGGAAGAGTGGGACTGACCCGACTGTGGGTTCCATGTGCAGGCCGGCCCAACGTGTGTCTACTGCGGTGCATCCATGCCATGCCCATCCTGAGTGCCCATGATATCTCCGCTGTCCTTTGGCCTGGAACCGTCCCCGTGCTCATGGGAACGTCAATTGGAATGATGAAGCCCAAATGAGCAGTGAAAAGCCCCAAAAAGCATTGACACCGTTTGACGAGGTTAACCAGTGCTTGGATGCAGCTCGGGAGCTTGCGAAGGTTCCGGAAGAAGCCCTGACCCTGCTGAAGAGCCCCTACCGGGAAATTCGCGTGGAGATTCCCCTGTTCAGCAATGGCAAATTGCGCAACTTCACCGGCTACCGTATCCAGCACAACGCCGCCCGGGGGCCTTACAAGGGCGGCATCCGCTACCATCCCCATGTGGACCTGCACGAGGTGCGGGCCCTCGCTTCCCTCATGACCTGGAAGACCGCTCTGGTGGATATCCCCTTCGGCGGCGCCATGGGGGGCATCACCTGCGATCCCCTCACCATGACCGACGAGGAGCTCTATGATGTCACCGTCACCTTCTTCACCCGCATCGCCATGATCCTCGGGCCCAACCGTGACATACCCGGCCCGGACATGGGCACCAACGCCAAGGTCATGGGCTGGGCCATGGCAGCCTACGGCAGGTTAAATGGCCATACCCCTGCCATCGTCACCGGCAAGCCGTTGGAACTGGGCGGCTCCGTGGGACGGGAAGACGCCACCGGCAAGGGCGTGGCCATCATCACGGAGCAGTGGGCCCAGCGGCAGGGCCGGAACCTCAAGAATGCCAGGGTGGTCATCCAGGGGTGCGGAAATGTGGGCTCCTTCGCCGCCCTACACCTCGCGGAGAAAGGGGCCAAGGTCATCGCCATCAGCGATGTGCGGGGCGGCATCCGCAATGATGCTGGTCTTGACATCCGGGCCCTCATGGAGCATATGAAAAAGACTGACTCGGTGGTCGGATTTAAGGCCGGTGAACCTCTGGACGGCGATGAGATCCTCAACCAGGAATGTGATTACCTGGTGCCGGCGGCGCTGGGAGGTGTTATCACTGAGAAAAATGCTGGCAAAGTCAAGGCCGGCGTGGTGGTGGAGGCCGCCAACCACCCGGTGACCCCCCTGGGCAGCGACATCCTGGCCCGCAACGGTGTGGAGATCATCCCCGACCTGATTGCCAACGCCGGGGGCGTTATCGTAAGCTATTTCGAATGGGCCCAGAATATCCAGCAGTTTGCCTGGGAGAAAGAGCGCATTGATAAGGAACTCCACGCCACTCTCAGGAAAAGCTTTGCCGGCGTGATGCAGTTCGCTACGGCACACAAATGTTCCCTGCGCCTGGCCTCGTTCGCCATCGCCCTCTCGCGGGTCTACCAGGCCTCCAAGGCCCGGGGCTACATCCGCCTCTAGCCCCCTGTCGGCTTGCCGCCACTTGGGCCGCGCAGTCCGTGCGGTTTTGATGTCGGTCACATTTCTCCAGTAGGTGTGTCGCCGAAAATTCGGTCCGGCGACCTAACGACAGTAGAATAGGCGGCGTATCAGGCAGGTATCCGGGTGGGAGGCTATTTCAAGCCTGAAAAGCGAGCTTTTCCTCGCTGAGATCGGCCCACAACTGGCGGGTAAAGCTACTTCAGCAGCACCATCTTGACGGACCTGGGAAAACCGGGAAGTGACAATCTAAGAAGGTGGATAGGTGAGGAACTTACTGGCCTCCCGCCTATGAGTTCGGCCTCGATGAAAATCGGGAAGCGTGGTTCAAGCCAACGTGGCCGATTCGGTGTGGATCCCTTCACATCACGAAAACGGTCTTGATGTTCACGAACTCCTTGATCCCGTATTTGGATAGTTCGCGTCCGTACCCGCTCTCCTTCACACCACCGAAGGGCAGCCTGGGATCTGACTTCACCGGAGCATTTACGAAGCAACAGCCCGCTTCAAGTTCATTCGCCGCAATTCGTGTTCCCCTTGCCACGTCTTTAGTGAAGATCGCCGCCCCAAGACCGAAGCGAGAGTTGTTGGCCACCCTGATCGCTTCGTTCTCATCTTTCACAGGAATAATTGCTGCGACAGGGCCGAACAGCTCTTCTTCATAAGCTGGGATCCCTGGCTTGACTGCGGTGAGAACCGTGGGGGGATAGTAGGCCCCTGCGCTTTCGGGGATCTCCCCGCCCAGCAGGCACCTGGCACCTTTTTCAATGCTCCG
>JADFSS010000115.1 GCA_022560655.1 Candidatus Neomarinimicrobiota bacterium | reverse complement strand
CTTTCATGATCAATGCTTGAAGTCTTAGCCTCGATAATCTCCGGATTTATCCGGTCCTTTATTTTTCTGATAGCGCCGATCTAATCGCCGCGGAATTTATGGGCAAAAGGTGTAAGGATGATACCTGGCCCCAGCTGATAAGCCGGTTGTCCTGAGCAATGATAATCCATGGGTCCATGCGAACTGCTTTCCGAGCAGCGATACTCCTGGTTTTTATGGGTGTCTGAACCGCCGCCGGAAAACCTGCCCCGATATTCCAGGACGATTCGCATCGCCAACGATTGAGAAGCATCGATGAGGGGCATTCCATGACCTCCTCAATCGAGCTGCTTTGCTGCACGACCATCGGGTTTATACTCGGGATGCCGATGGTTCCAATCGCAGGCCGGTATAAAATGCGTCCTTTCAGGACGACACTCGTGGGTCTCAAGCGGCTTCAGTCAGCACAGGCATGCTGCTTTCTCCTTTGCATTGGTCGGTTGTACTTCCCATTATGTTCATTTATACATTAATGCGAGAGAATGCGAGAGGGTATGAAAATATTGCTGACATGTCAAGCATCTAGCGGGGAACTGTCAGTACGATTATCGATGACTGAGCCTGGTTTTAGGCCAAATGTTTTCGACAGATGATCCCTCTTCGAACGACCCGAGCTGCAATGGTCGGCGTCAGAGTAATGTGGACCACTCGCGCGTTATTGCTGAGAGACACCTTTGCTAGGTTGAACAGCAAGCAATGGAGTCTTGAAATGTCAGCGAAGCAGTCATAGTCAGTGGTCGGCAAGATTAAGCATAGGACGCTGCAGATGAGGGGTCAGCAAAACCTTGGAACCTCGAGATATGTCGCTTAGTTTTAGACCCCAGTATCTCTTAGCTCTAACCACGTACACCTTGGTCTATGATTAATCGCATTGAACATTGTATTTCGCTAGGTAGGGAGACACTTCCGTGAAGATAAAATTCACTGGAACGGGAGATGGCCGTGGGATCCCATCCATTGGTTGTAAATGCGAACGGTGTACGTTAGCGAGAAAAGAGGGGGGCAAGAATCGCCGCAGGACAGTTTCTTTTATCGTAACAAATCGATCAGATACAATTCTTTTCGATTCGCCTAGTTCAATAGGAGTTGTGTTAAACGAAGAACAAATATTTCGCATATCGGCAATATTTCTATCTCACAAACATTTTGATCATGTGGGCGGAATAACCGCTTTCGAATACTGGCCCGTAAAAATTCCCGTTTACGGTAACATGTCTGTCCTGGGGAATTTTGAAATAACAGATAGATTATACGAAAATTGCGAGTTTCATGTCTTGCATGACAGAAAATCCATTAGGGTGGGTCGTATCAAAGTTACACCCTTCCAGGTTTCCCATAAAGTTCCTACATTTGGACTCGTGTTTAAGGAAAATGAAAAACGCGTAGTTCATTTTAGTGATAAGGCGGGTTCAGAGTTAAGTGACTACGAGAGGCGACTTGTTAAAACATCGGATGTTGCCATTTTCCATACACCGGGCTATGACGGAGGCACGGACCACATCGATGTGATAGGTGTAATTAATATTGCAAAAAGATATCCCTCAACGCGCTTTGTGATATCCCATATCGGACATAATAATTTGCTCTATGACGAACTAGTTGTGAAAATCGCCCCGTGTGAAAATATGGTTGTCGCCTATGATGGGATGGAAATTAAGGTCTAGAATATTTTTTAAGTTTTAGAGAATATTCGGGACAGTAAATCGCTTAGTCATATATTACGCCATCCAATCCATCTGCAGTCACCGTAATGGCTAAAACATTGCTTGAACGATCAGGGCGCCGCCTTCAGAAGTGGAGGACGAGAAAGCGGTCTGAATAGTGAGGGATGCTTTCCAGGATATGCCTTCGAGCTACTTGAGGCGACGACCGGATTCGAACCGGTAAATAACGGTTTTGCAGACCGCTCCCTTAGACCCCTTGAGTACGTCGCCCCCTGATACCAAAATTTAGTAGCCATATATACAAAAACCTCCCTTTCATTGGGGAGGCTTTGAGCGAGAGACGGGACTCGAACCCGCGACAACCACGTTGGCAACGTGGAGCTCTACCAGCTGAGCTACTCTCGCATCTGGCTTCTGCCGATGGCGCCTGCCATCGCGGTTGAAGCCAAGGGCTGGGCTAATTCAACAGCCAAGGAAAATAACGGGTCAAGCATGGACGGGCGCTCAGATATCGTGCAGTTCTAGAGCGAAGCTGGATCAGCTTCAACGCCCGGTGATCCCGGGACCTGAACCATCGCCTGCTTAGCCAAAGTCACAATTGAAAGCAGCTCCTCGTCAAACTTCACCGCCGGTCCCAAACTAATGGTCTCGGTTTCCAGAGTGTTGACGGCTGATTCGATTACCTGCCGCGCCTGGGCCTCACGCTCCCGCAATTCGCTAATGCGTTCCAGCGCCCTGGGCTGGTCGGCGTACAGTTCCTCCAGCAAAACATCCTTGGGTTGATTGCGTCGCAATCGCTTCATGCTGCTGGCCACAAAATCCAGTGTGCGCTGATGGACCGAAAGATCGACGAGGGGCTCGCCAGGGACCTTAATGGAGGCCGTGATCACATTCAGATACTTGCCCTGACTGCCAAAGCTGGCCGTAGGGATGCTCCCTCTCCCGAAATTGCGTTCGTAGCGGGTAACATGGCTTTGGAGCATCAAGTGGATCGGGAGGCCGGACGCCATGATCTGCTGCTTATCCACATCCTGGCCGTGAAAGAGGAGCACCAGCAAGTCCGTACGCGACTGCAGCTCCTTCACCACCTTTTTTAAGGCCGGCAGCAGTGGCTGCGAGCGGTAACCGTCGCCCGCTGGTATAGCCGATGAGGCTCCCACCAGACCTATGCGCAACTCACCCTTCTGCACGATGGTATAGGGCGCAAAAAGCAGCTTTCCCTGCTCATCGGTAAGGTTGGCGGACAGCAGCGGGAATTGGGCCGCTTCGGCCAGCGACTGCAGGAAGGACAAACCAGCGGCAAGATCCTTCTCACCGATGGCTACCGCATCCGTGCCGATCCGGTTAAAGCCCTCGACCAGGGTGCGGGCCCGAATCTTCTCCGTGGCCAAGTCGTCGCCATCCAGTTGGGCCTTCGAAAAGAACAGGTCGCCCCCATCGACAACCAGGTAGGGGATTTTAGAGTCGCGCAGCGTATGGATAAAAGTGGCCTTGCGCGCCAACCCACCCAGTGGCACACGGCAGCCACAGGGCTCAATTTCGCCGTGCACGTTCCCAGTGGCCACGATCTTGACAACGGCGGCATCCGAGCTGGACTTGCTGCCACAACCCCAGGCCAGCAGCCCGACGGCCAGAGCCACCCCAATTACAAAGGACGTAGGTCGAGTCATGACGGGATAACTTAGCGGACGCTTCCGGGGAAAGTCAAGCTGCGGCGGCATGCTTTCTACCCCGACCGGTCAATGAGCAGTCCCCGAGCGGTCTACTTGTAAAACGACCGGAAAATTTGTAAGCTAGCGTCGCTGAACGAATTGGCCCGCCGCAGGTCAGGTCGCTATTTGCACGGGGATATAGCTCAGTTGGGAGAGCGCTTGAATGGCATTCAAGAGGTCGCCGGTTCGATCCCGGCTATCTCCACGACGGCAAACCCGCCCTCAGCTCACCAAGCCACAGGCTAATAAAGACCAGCTAGGCACCCTCCCCTGCCTTGCCGCCATGTCATTCGCTACTTGACAAACGCCCCCAACGCCCTTATCATAGTGTGGTCTACGGAAATAATAGTATGACCCTCCGCATCTCTCGTCCCCTAGCCCTCCTCCTGGCCCTGCTGGGCCTCGTGGGATGCGAGCTGCCCACCAATGGCAGCAATGGCCCCCAGCCAGCGGCTGTCACCATTTCTCCTGACCGACTCAACATCGCAATCGGCGAAACACTGCAGTTGCAAGTTACCGTGCTTGGCGAAGACGGTGTGCCGTGGGCAAACCCGTCCATAAAGTGGAGTGTGGCGGCTCCTGCCATCCTCACTCTGATTGGCAAGGGGCTGGTGCAGGGCAACAACGAAGGTGAAACCGTTATCCGAGCCACAGTGGGGGATCTGTACGGTGAAGCTGAAGTTCGCGTCGCTGATGCCCTACTCCTGGGGAAGGCAACTCTGGAAAACCAGACCGATCATAGTGCTCTTATGGTGAGCTGGCTTCCCGTGGGCGAGCCGCAAAGATTTGGAGGCGAAGGCACTGGCTACGTGGCCACCGATAGCCGAGGCACCTATGCGCTCCCCCGCCTGGAGGAGGGTGGCTGGGTGGTGACGGCGGAATATCCCTATTACGCCCTGGAAAGGGATACGATCACCGTCAGTGAGGGTAGACCCGCGCAGCCGCTGAGGGCGCTGCACCTGACCCAGCAGCTGGCATTCGAAGTGGTACTTGAGCGCACGGAGTTCGCGGTGGATGATACGGTCTGGGTAGCGTTTAAGGCCACCAACATCACCAGTGATACCCTTATCGTGGTTAGCAGATCCCGGCCGATTACCTATCAAGGGTACGCCCTGGCGGAAGAAGGAGAGCCCGTGCTGCTGGATTTGGGTGATAGAGGCTGGGCGGGTTACGTCTTCGGAGGCGGCGGCCAACCAGCTTTCGA
>JADFSS010000114.1:740-5023 GCA_022560655.1 Candidatus Neomarinimicrobiota bacterium | reverse complement strand
GATTCCGGCGATAATCTAACGCTGGAAAGTACGTCGGATGCCACGAAGGGTTTTATCCTGATGACCGATGGCAGTCTCGTTGGTGTGGGTCCGGGTGCCGGAACACCGCTCGAACTCATACACGTCGAAAGAAGTACGAACGATGACACGCAGATCAAGGTCCGTAACTTTTTGAATGATACAGCATCAGCCGCATCGGTCGTTGTATCAGCAAGAGGTACGACCACGAATGAATCGAACGGTATACTCAGGTCGTGGGCACTATCGAATACCGCAGACGGTTCAGACGCATCCGGTCATTCGGGTTTATTTCAAGTCAGCAACACAAACGGTCAGAATCTTATAATCGCGAATCGTGACGCGTCTGGGAATATACGTTTCTATGTATCCACAACGTCGATCACCTCCGCGAGTCGGATTATGGAACTCACGTCTGGATTCCAGATCAAGATGGGGCTCACAACGGCTGCGCCCGTGAGCGCGGATCTTTTGTTCGTAGCTGGCAGCGTAAACGACGCAAGACGGATACGCATGCGGCAGATATCCTCTAGCGCGTCTGCAAGAGCCGAAATAGTCGCTGATACCGATGATGCCGCACATGCCTGGGTCCCCGCACCTATCCTGCGCTAAAATATGACGTCTTTAATCTCCTTCAGCAGAATATAGGCCACGACCAGTCCGGCAAAGCCGAACACTGCCTTGGCAGGTATCAAGGGAATCTTTACGTTGGCGGCGCCCGTCTGCAATTCCTTCAGAAACTCTGGGACCCCCCAGCGGACAAGGACAAATACCGCCGTCAGGAAGCCGCCGATGGGCAACATGTATTTGGAGGATAGGTTGTCCATCAGCGTAAAGACATTCAAATCGCCGAAAGATTTCAGCACATTATACTCCCCAAACGACAGGGAGACAAAAATGCCCACCACGGTAATGACACCTCCAAACGCAAATGTGGCCTGGGCGCGACTCCACTGCTTCTCGTCAATAAAGTAAGCGGTGACGACCTCCAGAATGGAAATGGCGGAGGTCAGCGCTGCTACAAACAAAAGCGCAAAAAATAGGAACCCGAAGATTTCGCCCCCGGGCATTTGAGGGAACATCGTCGGCAGCACCACGAAGATCAAGCCCGGTCCCGAAGCGGGATCCTGTCCCAGCGCGAATACGGCCGTGAAAATGGCGATGCCGGCCAGAAGGGCAATGGCCGTATCAATAAATATGACCCACAACCCGGCCCGCAACAGGTCCTGATCCTTGTGCAGATAACTGCCATAGGTAATCATGGTGCCCATGCCCAGGCTGATGGTGAAGAACGAATGCCCCAGCGCCAGGGCCACACCTTCAGCGTCGAGGTCGCCCCATTTGGGTGAAAAAAGAAATCGAATCCCCTCCATCGCGCCATCCAGGGATATGCCCCGGATCACCAGCACGACCAGGATTCCCAGCAATATGGGCATCAAGGTTTTGCTCCACTTTTCTATGCCGCCCCTGATGCCTTTGATGATGATGAATATCGTAAGCCCCATGAAGATCATATGCCAGAAAATGGGCTCCACCGGGTTGGCCACGAATTGATCGAACTCCGCCTGGGCGCCCCCCGCGGAGGAAGCAATTTCACCGAACGATCCGGCCAGGGCTAAAAGGCTGTATTTGATGGTCCACCCGCCAATGACGCTGTAGAAAGACAGAATCACAAAGGCCGATGCCACCCCCAGCATTCCCAGCCATTTCCATCTGCTACCGTTGGACAGTGCTGAAAATGCGCCCACCGGGCTTTTTTGCGTGCGGCGCCCCAATGAGAATTCCGCCAGCAAAATGGGCAGCCCGACGACAAGAATGCAAATCAGATAGACCAGGGTAAAGGCAGCCCCGCCATGCTGTCCCGCCATATGAGGATATTTCCAGATATTGCCCAGGCCCACCGCCGACCCGGATGCGGCCATTATGAAGCCCACGCGGCTGCCCCAATGTTCGCGCTTATGGGTCATGGACGTGCCTCATTGGGTGGATTGCGGTTTGCGGGGCGCTGCCCATTGTCTTCCTGCGGAAAGGTGCTCAGATGAGCGTCCACATAGGCGTCCAGCATGCCGAGAATATAAACTATCAGCGCGCGCCATGCATTGCCATTCCGCCGGTCAAGGAGCTCGTCAAATTCGGTAGGGTCCGATCCGTCGTTGTTATTGAAGTCCTTGCTAGCCTGCCGGAACTGGGTGAGATAGTAGCCCTCGGCGGCGATCACCAGAACCGCTTTCAGCCAGGCGCCGTTGTAAATCTGCCCACCCCCAGGGATGAGGCCCAGCAGGAGGGCCGTTTGAGGGTCGGGGAAACGCTGGGTGCTGTCCACCTTAGCGACCAGGTTTGTCGTGCTTGAAGAACTGCCGGCAAACAGGCCGATGGGGGCCAGCAGCAGCAGCAGGCGGGCCCAGCTCATCCCTGGTTGCGGACAACTTGAAGCGCACCGGGCAGCAGCTGGATTTCGAGCTTCCGTAGTTCCAAACCCAGCACCTCTCCGTCGACGTGCACCGGCAGGGGCTGCTCACTCTCGATCACGATTGACTTGCCCGACAGCATGGTGACCTCATCCAGTTTGTGAATGGTGCCCGCCTTAAGCCGAGGGAAGTTTAAAATGATCTTCAGCGGCGATATATCCGCTACATGGCAGACCTCCAACTTGCCGTCACCTAAATCCGCATTGGGCGTCAGGTGGAGTCCCCCACCCACCGAGGGGCCGTTGCCAATTCCGATGAGATAGGTCAGCCCTGAGATCGTTTTATCGTCGACCTTGAGAGTCACCTGCGCAGACTTCCAGGACCGGATGGTGCGGGCAATAGCCACCAGGATGACCAGGGGGCCCCGGAGATATTTGATGTTCCTGATCTCGTAGTTGGTGCGGCCGTCAAATCCAATGCCCACGGCATTGACGAAGTGGCGCCCGTTGACGATCCCCACGTCGGTGGGCCGCGGCTCACCGTGGCACAGCAGTGACAGGGCCGGTTTGAGCTTCCGGGGAATACGTGCGCTGCGGGCGAAATCGTTGCCCGTGCCGATGGGAATCAGGCCCAGAGGCGTACTGCCGCCCATGAGCCCGGCAACCACCTCGTTCACCGTGCCATCGCCGCCCAGGGCCGCCACCAGGTCATAGGCCGGGCCGTGGGTCCGGGCAATTTCGGTGGCGTGCTCGGGCCCGCTGGTAATCATGAAGTCAAATCGGCAACGGTCGCTGTAGGCCGGCGCCAGCCGCTTGACGGTCTCCAGCGCTTTAGCGCCGCGGCCCCTGCTGGCCGCAGGGTTGGCGATGACCAGCACCCGTTTCATGGATTTCTTGAGGCTGGAGACTTGGGACTAGGGACCAGGAAACAAATTCCCAACTCCAGGCGCCGTCTATGCTTTGCAAGTTTCGAGTGATTTATGCAGTCCACGTAACAGCTTGCCAATGATGTCGAGCTGGTTGAGAAGATTGGCGCCAGCAGCGCCATTTACGTGTCCGAGGTCCGCGCTCAAGATAATCTGGGTCTCCCGTTCAGCAACTGAGCCCATGGCAATCGAAACAAAATGTTTGAATTCAGCTACCTGCCCGAGCATGGCCTTCAGCAATATTTGAAGGAATAGACACGGCCGACCGAGGTATCTGGCTAACCAAGCCGAATTTTTCCTCACCTGGATAGCCAGCAGTGACATCATAGATTTCCCTCACCAGAGCCATTGCCTTCTGCCACACCTCCAAATCTCTGTAGCTCTTAAACGAATCACCCATGTCCCCTCAAGCCCCCAGCCTCAAGCCTCAAGCCCCCTCCCGGAGCGCCACCGCTTCAATCTCCACCGAGGCGCCCAACGGCAGCGCCGCCACCTGGACCACCGATCTGGCGGGGGGATCGGCGGCAAAGTAGCGCTCAAATACGTCGTTGAGCGTGGCGTAGGAATCCAAATCGGTGAGGTAAACGGTAAACTTGACCACACTGCCGAGGGACCCGCCGGCAGCTGATAGGATGCCCGCAATGTTGCGCAGGACGCGGTAGACCTGCTCTTCAAAGTTGCCTTCAACCAGCAAGCCGGTGTCAGGGTCCAGGGGGATCTGCCCGGCGGTGAAGATAAGATTGTCCACGCACACGCCCTGGCTGTAGGGACCCACGGCCTCGGGGGCGAGATCAGTATGGATAATGGTGCGCATCGCTCTACTTCCCTAGTTCAAAGTTCAAGGTTCCTGGTCCCTATTCTTAAGGCTCTCGCCCACAGTCCCCAGCCCCCAGCCGCTCCGATATCGTAGAAGCTCTTCCGCACAATCCCGC
>JADFSS010000114.1:0-730 GCA_022560655.1 Candidatus Neomarinimicrobiota bacterium | reverse complement strand
TCTAATGGCAAGGCCGATGGCCTCCGGGCCTGATGGGTGTCTGCCGCAGGGACCCCTTTCCGGGGGATGATAGATCGCATGGCCTACCTCCCCACCAATAATATGATTGCCATCCACACTCCTACAGCAGCATAAGCAAACATAAACATGTTATTCCCAAGTTTTGGCAGAATCTTGGCTCTCACCTTCTTCGCACTGGTATCAATCTGGGCCACCATCCTTAATTCTTTAGTTTTATTGGTGTCAATCTGTGCCAAGGTCACCGGTTCTTTTGTCTCCGAAACAGAATGCTCATCTTCGGCTACTTCTGCAAACTCTTTCCGTTGGAGCGTTGCCTCATCAACAGGTAGATTCGGTGCAGTCGTTTCCTCTAAACCTTCCTCCTGAATCGCTACTTCATAAGCGGAAAGCTTCATGGCAACCTCCCTCATTCCCCGGGTGAGCAGGTCATCCAGTTCGCCTCTGAGATCGAAGTCCGACACGCTGAGCACCTTGCCCGTCTCCACGTCCACCAGCCGCGCTGAAACGGTAAACGTGCCGCCCACTTTGCTAATGCTCCCCCCTACCATCCGTTGGGCGCCCAGCAGGCGGCCCACCTCCACCAGGCAGTCATTGGACGTGCAGCCGGTCTGCTGGAAGTCCTGCTCGGCCAGGATGTTCTCCATCATCCCCCGGTCCACCACCTCGAAACGGCCCAGCCGGAAGACCTCGTTGCGCAGGCGGTTGGAGA
>JADFSS010000113.1 GCA_022560655.1 Candidatus Neomarinimicrobiota bacterium | reverse complement strand
GTCCGTGAGGGGGCCTACACGAAGGTAGTGGATAACGAGCGGATCAGCTATCCGTGGAATATCCCCGGCTTTCCCCCGGTGACTATGGTAGAGGTGAACTTTTCCTCCGAGGACGACAGCACTGCCGTCAATCTGACGCACTCCGGCTGGCCCACCGGCGCGGAGACGGACGAGATCTTCACCATGCACGATCAAGGTTGGGCAGGCTTTCTGAGCAACCTGAAAATAGTCATGGAAGGCGGCGACGATATCCGCCCCACCGCTATGGATATGAAAACGGCCGCGGCGCGCTGACCGGCTCCCGTCCGAGGGTTTGCCCGGCCTGATTTCTGTTGCGGGTGAGGCCGCCCCTGCGCAGCTTCAGCCATGCACAACGCACAGCTACGCGGGACCATCCAATGGCTGGAGCACACCAGCGCCGCCTTAAAAGGCAACCCTCTGGGCGATCCCCATGTGCGCCGGTTTCCTGTCTACCTGCCGCCCGGCTACGAGGGCAGCGGCGCCCACTATCCCGTCATTTATGCCCTGGCGGGATTCACCGGCACCGGCCCAAATATGGTCAACTTTTCGGTGTGGGATGAGAACCTGCCCGAGCAGATGGATAGCCTCATCGACAGCGGCGAGGCGCCGGCCGTCATTGTGGTCATGCCCGACTGCTTCACCCGGCTGGGGGGCAGCCAGTATGTCAACTCCAGCGCCACCGGACCTTACCGTGACTACCTCACCGGCGAGATCATCCCTTTCATCGACGCGACTCTGCGCACCGTCTCCCGTGCGGACCAGCGCGGCGTGCTGGGCAAGTCGTCGGGCGGTTACGGCGCCCTGACTCTGGCCATGACGGTGCCGGGAACCTTCGCCGCCGCCGCCAGCCACAGTGGAGACCTCTATTTCGAGTACGCCTACCTGCGCGACTTTCCCGCTGCCGTCAACGCCCTCAATGATGCCGGCGGACTCGACAATTTTCTGCAACGGTTTGATGCGGCCAACAACAAAGGCCCCCTCATTCCGGCGCTGAACCTCATCGCCATGGCGGCCTGCTACTCGCCCGACGGCGCAGAGATCGAGCTGCCGTTTGAGCTCCCTTCCGGCCGGCTGCGGGAGGAGGTGTGGCAGCGCTGGATCGCCAGCGATCCCATCCGCATGCTGGAGAGCGATGACCACGTGGCCGCTCTAAAGAGCCTCCAACTCCTGTGGCTCGACGCCGGCAGCCGCGATGAGTACGCCCTGCACCTGGGGGCGCGGATTTTCGTGGAGCGGCTGAAAGCGCTGGGCATCGGTCACCACTACGAGGAGCACGACGGCGGCCACCGGGGCACCGGCTATCGCTACCGGGAAAGTTTGCGGGCGGTGTCCAGAGCGATAGCCGAGGGTGCCTAGTTGCAGGTTCCGGTACCCAAGTTTGAAAACCTAAGTGCTTTCGGCCTAAACCGCACTCGCCCCTGGGGGCGATGAGGTCTCTCGATTGAACGTTCGCCTTAATAAGCCGTTAGGTCGAGGAACACTTCAGCCAACCTTCTCCTGGCCATTTACGTCTTATATCTTGAACCTTGAAGCCGCATTATAATCCGTCAACAGAGGGCCGCCCAGAGGACATCTATGAATAGATTACTACATCGCGCCAGCTTGGTGATACTGCTGGCAACCGTTAATTATTCATGTGAACGTGCGAATCTCAGTGAATCGCCCCCTTACACGGCGAGTCAGAAGCTTTCCATCGTCGATGAACTCTTGGCAGAATACCATGAGTATGGTATGTTCCAAGGCTCGGTATTGATCGCTGCCAAAAGCGAGATCATCTATCAGGCGGGCTTGGGGCTGGCGAATCTGGAATGGGGTATAGAAAATACACCAAAAACAAAATTCAGGATTGCGTCTCTTGGCAAGGCCTTTACCGCAGCCCTTATTCTACAATTGGTTGATGAAGGTCGGATAGACCTGCACGCACCCATTTCGAAGTATCTGCCTGACTTCGATAATCCAGTTGGCGACCAGGTAACCGTTCACCATCTGCTCAGCCACTCTTCCGGGATACCCGGGGTTCCGCAAAGGTGGGAAGATGATAACTACCGGGAGCCATATACGATGGATCAGCTGGTCGAATTCGCTAACGGTTCAAATCTTGAATTTGAACCTGGCGCCGAATACCGCTACAGTAATAACGGGTATAATTTGCTGGGGGCCATCGTTGAAAATATCGCCGGCAAAGCGTTTGGCGCCGTGTTGAGGGAGCGAATACTTGACAGGCTCGGCATGCGGGATACCGGGTTAATACTCGACCATACGCGGATTCTGTCTCAAATGGCATCGGGCTACAATCGACTGCCCGGCAATCATTTTGAAAATGCTCCCTACCAGGATGAGGCATTTGCCGTTGGCGCCGGCGGCATGTATTCGACGGTCCTCGATCTGTTCAAATGGAATGAGGGCCTGACGGGCAGTGAGCTGTTATCGGACAAAAGCAAAATGCTCATGTTTACGCCCGGGTTGGGAAGAGCGGGCTACGGCTGGGCCGTCGGCGTCTATGTCAGAAGCGACCAGAGCAGACACGATTTAATCTATGGCCTGGGCGGTACCAGCGGTTTTGCCTCTACAATCTTCAGGCTTCCGGATGATAGAATCTATATCATTATCCTGAGCAATACCCGCCAGACGGAACCGAGTGTCATCGCCTCCAACATTACCAACGTGCTGGTCGATATCCCCCCCAACCCAATATCTCCGCCTGAATAACAGACCCCCTATATAGGCCATAAGCGGGTGTAAGATTATGGCCGACCCAATGCTGCGGTGGCGCATTAAGTGGGAGAGCCTCGGCCCTGCCCGATGCGGCACGGGGAGGCCTAGCCTACGGCGTGCCCCGGCAGAAAGCCCGGTGAGCACTCGACCCCCGGACCGGCTGGCCGTAGGCTCCGCCTTCACTATGACGCCAGGACCAGGTAGATATCGAAGTTGACTTCCAACTCTCCGTTATCCAATTCGGTGACCGGGAGGATGCGGGCCTCGGCTTCCGGACTGGACGCCCATGGGTCGCTGGCAATGTCCGTATCATTCTCGAAGTAAACTTGTGAAACCAGGGACTGATGGCCCTCAGCCGTCACCCGGAAATGGATATGGCTGGGCCGGAACTGGCCGCCATTGAGGTATTTCCCCGGCAGGTTGGTGCTGAAAGCGTAGGTCCCATTTTCGCCCGAGCTCAGGCTCGCCCGGTAGCGGAAGTCGGCGCTCCCGCTGTCGTAAGCCCCGGTGCCGTCGGCCTGCCAGACCTCAACCAGTGCCCCGGACAGGGGCGTGACGCAGTCATCGGAGTAGACGATCCCGTCCACATTGAGGGGCGCCCCCAGGTCGCCTGCCACCCGCATATCGGTGCGGAACGGAGCGCCGGCACGGTAGAACGGTCCCAGAATATCGGCGGAGGTTTGGCACTCGCTGGTATGGCCCGACACGACCGGATGGCGGCACCCCAGCAGCGCCACCGAAACGGCGAAAACGGACCCTTGCCTGATGAATGCGGACCGGGTGATGGTGTTCATGCAGCAGCCTGTTGTGATTGAATGACGTGTGGTCTGTGGGTAAAGTTAATGCCTCGACGCTTAAGGTGGTTCCCCGGGGGGCAGCCTTTGCTGCCGGCAGTGCCCTAACTCACCCCCAATGCCGTTATGGGGCGGGCGCTAACTCCCTGATCAGCGGCTTAAGGTTCAATATTGTCATCGGACTGCGGTGGGTTAGACGTCACCGAAATTCGAGCGGGCTTGAATGACCCCACCATCAGGATCCACTGAACGATTGTCATGAGGACTGCAACCGAAGTGACCCAGTTGTAATTGTTTCCCATTCTGAACACTACTAGCGCCACCAGGAGCAATACGACCGCAGCTCCGAATCTGCTTGGTTCTGTGGGAGCCCAGCCATCTGCTTGTTGTGGCCATGGCTCGCGATAGTCGAGGAAGACCCAAACAGCGGCAAGAACGGTGAACAGTATGACTGGCAAGGCTACTAGGAGGAGTGACACTTCAAACCTGAGCGCTTGACCCTGCAGAGTCGCGGCCTCTCCCATTGAAATGATTCCTGCCACCATGAAGCTCGTGAGGGTGACGTGCCAACCAAGCAGCATCGTGTAGTACACTTTCCTAGGCAAACGCTGACCATAGCACAGCATCACGAAGGCGTAGGCTGCCAGGACGACCCACACGCCGAAAGGCCCCTCCACTCCGACCCCCCTAAGGCCGAAGATGCCCCACTCATATCCCTCTGGTCTGCCGACGATCCGGACGATAGGGAGCCAGACAAAGACGGTGGTGAAGACGGTCCAGGAATAGACAACTTCGAAAAGACGTTCTGATCTGGCTTTCATTCAATCGTTCTCCTGATTGGGGCGGTGAGACTCCCTGAGAAAACAGTCACCTGCATTGCAGTTGGTAGCGCTCCCTGGATTCGCCGGCTTATAACTGTCTCCGGTTAGTGGTCTGTGGGTAAAGTTAATGCCCCGGCGCTGCGGGTGGTTACCGGGGGGGTTGGCACGATGCCGTGGGCGGAGCAGTGGCAGTGGCCGCAGAAAGACACTCACCCCCACACTGGCGTGTTGCCCCCTCCTCTCCAGAGAGAGGGGGCCGGGGGGTGAGTGGTCACCCTGAGGCTGTCGAAGGGTCACAAACGGCTTGGCTGGGGGCAGCGGGAGGTTTACATTCCGCAATTATTTCACCTCGTAAAATGATACGTGACGCCCTGTGAATCACACAATTACCGAGCAAGACCGCATTAGGGATGACGTGCGATTTGAAGATATTGTCACTTTAGAAAATCTACGAAATGCCTGGCGAAAAATCCGTAAAGAAGCAAGAGTTACTCGAGTCCGCGACTCAATTGATTGGCTTGATTGGGCCGAGAGTATAGATCGAACACTACCGCAAATTCAAGAATTGCTCCTAAGCGGAGAGTATCAGCCTACAGACCCAACAAGGTACGAATTGGCAAAATCGCATGGCTCCTATCGGATTATGACAATTCCCAATATTAGAGATCTCGTAGTATATCGG
>JADFSS010000112.1 GCA_022560655.1 Candidatus Neomarinimicrobiota bacterium | reverse complement strand
GGCGATGTTCACCCCGTCACCCAGCACGTCGCCCTCCTCGTAGACCACGTCCCCCACGTGCAGGCCGATGCGCAGGAGGATACGTCGCTGGGGTGTGGCCGAAGCGTTATGCTCAACCAGCATTTTCTGGATATCGATGGCACACATGGCGGCCTCCACAGCGCTGCCAAACTCCACCAGGAAGGCGTCGCCGATGGTCTTGATCTCCGTGCCGTGGTGCTGGGTAAAGAGGGGGCGGAGCAGCTCCTGGTGCTCCTTGAGCAGTTCCAGGGCCAGGGCTTCATTCCGCTGGGACAGAGCAACGTACCCTACCAGATCGGTGAACATGATGGCAGCCAGTTTGCGTTGCTGGGTCAAGACCGCCACCTGCTGGCATGACACTGCTTCGCAGCTCTGAACCCCTGGCGGCGCCCTGCCCCGCCAGCGGCGGGGTTCAGCTCAGCGATGAAGGTGGACAGTCTGGACTGTTGGGGCATCGTGGTAAGGCTGTGTTAAGGCCAAATATACGTGTAGCTTGACTGGATAGCAAAAGCCCCCAAGACGAACACCACGGGGGCCATTTGACGGAGGCTGATTGTACCTCCCTTTGCTGCTCAGTTGTTCCTAAGTATAGGGGGCCGTAGCACCGTGTCGCCAGAGGCCTGGTCCGGCGACCTCGACGCCGCCGGGTGTTCCGGGAGGCGGCGGTCTACGGTGGCATCGCCTTCGTGATCGCGCAGATCATCGACGGCACCTTTGAGGTGATGGGCCCATCAGTTATGAAATAGAATCGCGTGCATAATGTAACTCGCACAGCTTTAATCCCATTCCGTCTAAAACTGATGCTCGGTGGCAGCCTTGTGATCGCTTCTGCAGTTGCATGGACCGCCAGTCTACGCATGGCAGATGGGATGGCCGTGGAGTTTCTGGGCTTCATATTGGTCTGGACGGTCATGATGGCGGCCATGATGCTGCCTTCCGTGATGCCGACCGTTTGGTTGTTTGCGACTGTCGCGCCGTCCAGAACGCAGTATGGCTACCCCCCGGCGCCAACCGCACTGTTTGTGGCCGGTTATCTTGGAGCGTGGGCGCTGGCAGGGGCTGGTGTGGCCTTGTTGAATACTGTCACGGATGTGGCGATGGGCGGTTGGGCAACACCCGTTGTCGGGGGCGCCCTGATCATTGCGGGCGTTTATCAGTTCACCCGATGGAAGGCGCTATGCTTGGGTCACTGCCGTGCGCCAATCCAATTCTTCATGGACCATTGGCACGACGGCCTGTCGGGTGCTCTTCTGATGGGCGCACATCACGGATTATACTGCATGGGCTGCTGCTGGGGATTGATGCTAGCCATGATTGCGCTTGGAATGATGGACCCGGTATGGATGGGCTTGATTGCCCTGCTGATATTTCTCGAGAATGTCACGCCGTGGGGCGAACGTATTGCCATAATATCAGGAGTGGCCCTGATACTGCTCGGCGGGTTTATTGTGACCGGGATGTAGGTGGTGTTGCAATAATGGGAGGATAGGGGAATGGCTAAGCCAATCAAGTGGACACTTAAAATTGAGCACTTAGCGGTATGCAGCTGCGACTGGGGCTGTCCCTGCTCATTTGAGGCGCCCCCAACATATGGCATCTGCGAAGCTGCCCTGGCCTATCGCATTGTCGAAGGCAAGTATGGCGACGAGGTGCTTGATGGCCTGGGATGGGCTCTTGGGGCTGCATGGCCCGGACCGCTGCACGAACGGAACGGACGAGGTGTTGTCTATCTCGATGCGCGTGCGGAAGGGGCCAAGCGCGAGGCCCTAGAGGCCATCGCTACTGGGAGAGCCGGGGGACCGATCGGAATTTTCATGTCTACTATCACGAATAAACTCGAAGTGCTCGTTGCGCCGCTTGAATTTAGTTTCGATGGCAAGAACAGTCATTTTCAAGTCGGGGAGGCGATCAAAGTAGAGTATGAACCTATCCGCAACCCGGTGACAGGGACCGAGCACCCGGCCACTGTACTACTTCCCGAGGGGATGATCGGCAAACGGGAAGATCACTTCTCTAGTAAGACATTCGATGTGGACATTCCAGGGTTAAGGTTCGGTTATCCAGGTCGTGCGGCGATGACTATTGAAAATATTTGGCACGGCCCGTAATCGTGTAGAGAGTAGCAAAACAATATCCTCCAAACCCAGCGCCGAATCTGAACCTGGGTCGTTAGATGGCACCATGCTTGAAATAGTTTCCCCTCTTCTAAGAAATACGAGGAACAGGAGGACAAATGTCTGACCTAAATGAATGAATTGACGTCGACGAGCTATTGCAGTTCAGGGATATGGTCAGGGGAGACCCAAGCCGTGCGGATCGAACCCCGACACTGGTTGCGCACTGGGTCGGCGGCAGCCGTTCGAGGGTTGAATTTGGAGCTGTCGTGACACACATGGGTGGCGACGCTGAACTGAACCCTATGCAGATGCTTCTGGCCTCGTTTGCCGCATGTGACGTAGATCTGGTTGCCATGCATGCGTCCTTCCTGGGGTTAAGAATCGAAAGTCTCTCGGTGGAAGCGACGGGACATTTTAACGTGCAGGCATATCTGGGTTTGGAAGATGTCCCAGATTCTGGCTACGGTACGATTGCATTCAAGGTCCGGATCCGTGTGCCTGGGGCGAGGCCAGAGCAGATAGAGATGTTGCGTGAACGCTGCGAAAAATCCTCGCCAGTTGGCGATTCATTGGCGCGGCCGGTTCCGCTGAAACTGGAGTTTGAGGCAGACACATAAGCCTAACCTTTTGAAGCAAGCAATGAGTGCCGCTTAACGAATCGCTGGAGCCGACCTGAGATGCGGCGGCTGGTAAGTGAAACAATGCTACACCAAGTCCATCAAGAGGTGCTATTGCGGTCGTGGAGGGATCCAGGCTATACATGGGCAGCTGGCGGGCACGTCGCCCATACTGCAGCAAATCGATAGATGGGCCTTCATCAAAGAGCAAAACTTCACGTGACGGGCATCAATTCGGATACTCTGAACGGAATGTATCTTCGCTGTGGATTAAGAGACTTACGGCTAGGATCAGCCTGTACGTATGTTGAAACCGTTTCAGGGTATGCGCGTATGATGACAACGCTACTGAAGGGATGACCCATGAAGACGCGATTAACGATTTTCACGACCATAACCTTAGCGCTGAGTGTAGCTCTGGGGATCAACGGGTGCAGCACATCTGAAGATGAAACGGGCACCCTGTCCGTCTTGCTAACCGATGCGCCTTTCCCTACCGATCTGGTGGAGGAGGCGAATGTTACGATTATCAAACTTGAAGCGCGGGAAGCTGGTGGAGGCGAGGGGTCTCCATACTTGACCCTTTCCGAGGAGACCCAGACGTATAACCTGTTGGATTTGCGCGATGGTTTAACGGCTGGCCTGGCGCAGTTAGACGTGCCGGCAGGGAGTTATGATCTTTTTCGGCTATACGTTTCCGAAGGTTCTGTAGTGATGAAAGATGGCACCACCCACACCCTGACCGTGCCCAGCGGCGCCCAGACCGGAATCAAGATATTCGTAAGTCCTGCTATTGAGGTGGTGAACGGCCTCACTTCTGACCTGCTGCTGGACTTCGACGTAGAGAAGTCCTTCGTGGCCATGGGTGGAAGAGATAATATCACAGGCTTCAACTTCAAGCCCGTGATACGCGCGGCTAATGGTTCCACTGTTGGACGCATCAGCGGAAGCGTGGCCGACACTGCTGCCGTTGCGCTGAATAACGCTACCGTATGGGTCTCGCAGGATACGGTGGTATCAACCTCCTACACCGGTTCGGATGGTGTATACACAATCCTTGGCCTGCCTGCCGGAACCTACACGGCCAGTGCCACGCTTGCCGGCTATGATACGGTGTCCGTAGATGTTACTGTGGCTGCCGGCAGTCAATCATCAGCCGATTTTGAGCTCACGCCGCAATAATTCATGCCACCAAACTGTGCCAAAGACATATGGGGCGTCTATCATCCGGAGACGCCCTTTTGCATGATGGCCAGGCAGGCCTTGCCCGTAGGGCCCCCATTGAAATCATCATCAAGATGGCGATGATGGAAGGAGCCCAGCACAAAAGTTGCTGTAGCCAGCCCCAGAGTTCCCGCTGAGGCAGTACTCGGCCCGTGCCATACCCTCCCGCCCCAGGTGAGGCAGTCTTGGCCCGGAGCAAAATTTCACGGCAATACGAATCCAGGAGGTATTTGTGATAAATTTGGTTACTTCCAAGGAGGACAAGCAATGAAGTGCTTCAAGAACTTACACTTCCTTTCGCTTTTGGTGTTGTTGCAAGTGGGGTGGTCCCAGGTTCCCCAAGGCATCAGTTACCAGGGCGTCTTGACGGAGTTGTCCGGAAATGTGGTCGTTGACGGCAACTATGTCCTGACCTTCAGGCTGTACGATGCCGCGACCGGTGGCAACGAGCTGTGGTCGGAGATTCAGGCCCTCGTTGCAGTCACGGATGGCGTCTTCAGTGTCACACTTGGGGCTGTCACTGGACTGTCGCTGCCGTTCGACCAGCCCTATTGGCTCGGTGTGTCCGTGGGCACGGGCGCGGACCTCACACCAAGGTTACAGTTGACTTCTTCACCCTATAGCCGTACCGCTGCTACCGCACAGGCAGTAGCCCCGGGTGCCATTACGACTGCGATGTTATCCGATAGTATCATAACCGGTGCAAATATTGTTACCGGAGCGGTAACGACGGCTCACCTGGCAGCCGATGCGGTGAACAGTGGCCAGATTGTCGATAGCACGATTACCGGTGCTGACATAAGCGGCAGCGCGACCCTGAATATTGCATCCCTTACAACCAGCGGTAATGTCGGTATCGGCGTGAGTAACCCTGCCAGCAAGTTGGAGGTGGCAGGCGTGATCCATTCCACAACCGGGGGCATCATCTTCCCCGATGGCTCAGTGATGACCTCCGCCGTTGCTGCAGGAACCGGTATTAGTAGCGATAATGACCTGTCTTTCGCTGCGGATGCAGATGCTAACGGGAGCGGGATAATCACATTCGCCACGAAAGGAACTGAGCGCATACGAATTGAGAATGAGGGTAATGTGGGCATCGGGACGACGAGCCCCGACCAGCTCCTGACA
>JADFSS010000111.1 GCA_022560655.1 Candidatus Neomarinimicrobiota bacterium | reverse complement strand
ACCCCCTGGCTGTAGGGTCCCACGGCCTCGGGAGCCAGGTCAGTGTGGATGATGGTGCGCATGGATATATCGCTCAGCGCTGCAGGCCGAAATGAAAGAGGATTGCAGCGCTCGCATCATCAACGAATAGGTCAGCCTGGGTCAGCAGATGAATAGGCCCCAGTTTCAGTGTCAGCTGACCACCCAGGGAAAGAACCAGGCCGCCAGTGTCATAATAGTTCTCATAGTACTCATAGAACTCACCATTGTAACCATCATACTCTTCATATTCTTCACCAAATCCAAAACCCACACCTGCAACAAGCCCATACCCCAGGTGCTGACCCTGACGCCGCAATTGAGCGCCTACCAGCGCGTAGAGTGCCGTGTGTTCCCAGTAGTAGGGATCAAGATCGGAGAAAGATTCCAAATACAATAGGCCACCAGACACGACGGGCAGCAGCATCAATTTTCCCCATGGTATGCCGTCCATGGGAAACCAGCTGCCCCAAATAGTCCCACTAGCTTTGTAATTTACAGAAAAACCAATCCCCACTTGAAATCGGGGCCTGGCCGCTGACGACGGACGGGCAACCATTCGAGCCTGCCCGGCGGTCGGCTGCCGCACTTCCGACGCGGGCTGCGACACGAGTACTTTGGCGGTTATGGCTTGCGGCAGCTCCATATCCCCTTTAGCCGGTGACAGCCTGGCCGCCACCTGGGCCATCCCACGGGTGAGCAGGTCGTCCAGCTCCCCCCGCAGATCGAAGTCCGACACGCTGAGCACCTTCCCCGTCTCCACGTCCACCAGCCGCGCCGAGACGGTGAACGTGCCGCCCACCTTGCTGATACTGCCGCCCACCATTTGCCGGGCGCCCAACAGACGGCCCACCTCCACCAGGCAATCGTTGGAGGTGCAGCCGGTCTGCTGAAAGTCCTGCTCGGACAGGATATTTTCCATCATGCCCCGGTCCACCACCTCGAACCGGCCCAGCCGGAAGAGCTCGTTGCGCAGGCGGTTGGTGAGGGCGATGGCTTCAGTCTGGGAGATGCCGAAGCCGTCAAAGTCGAGGATGGCAATGGGGATAGCTTGTGCAGGCAACGTGGTAGTTTGAAGCGCCAGCGTAAGCAAGACTGCTGGCCAGTAAGTGAGACGCCTAGCGGTGAGTCGGAGATTCATAGTGCGGCCCCGGCAAAATGATTGCGTGCGGAGTATTGGATAAGCGAAAGTAACACGTGGATGATGCACGGGCAAGGCGCTAGCCGCGACCCTGATCCCAGTGCACATCCAGCTGGCGATTGGCCTTGGTCTCGTCCAGGCGGCCCACGGGCGTCGTCACCGGCGCAGCCCGCAGGGATTCGGGGTCCTCGTCCACCAGGCGGTCAATATCGCGCAATGCGGCGACGAAGTCGTCCAGGGTGTCTTTGGTCTCAGACTCGGTGGGCTCAATCATCATTGCTTCGGGCACCACCAGGGGAAAATAGACCGTGGGCGCATGGAAACCGTAGTCCAGCAGGGCCTTGACCATGTCCAGGGTGCGCACGCCGCGCTGTTTCTGGCTGCCGCCGGACAGCACAAACTCGTGCATGATGCCCTCGCCGTGGGGCAGCTCGAAGTGGTCGGTGAGGCGGGAGGCGAGGTAGTTGGCGTTGAGAATGGCCCGCCGCGACATGCTCCGCAGGCCCTCCTCGCCCAGGGAGAGCAGGTAGGTGTACGCGCGCACCAGCATCCCGAAATTGCCGTGGTAGCCATGCAGTCTGCCGATGCTGTCGGGGTGGCCGTCCGACCAGCGGTAGCGGGGCGCGCCATCCGCTGAGGTCGACCCGGGTAGCTCCTCCACCAGGGGCTGGGGCAGAAACGGCGCCAGCTCTGCCACCACGCCGATGGGTCCCGAGCCGGGGCCGCCGCCGCCGTGGGGTGTGGAGAAGGTCTTGTGCAGATTGATATGGGTAATGTCGAAGCCCATGTCCACCGCCCGGGCAAGGCCGATCAGGGCGTTGAGGTTGGCGCCGTCCATATACATGAGCCCCCCCACGCCGTGCACCAGCTCGGTAATAGTGGCGATTTCATCCTCGAACAGTCCCAGCGTATTGGGTTGGGTGAGCATCATGCCCGCCACCTCAGCGCTGAGTTGGGACTTCAGATCGTCCAGGTCGACGCGGCCCCTGCCGTCGGTGGCTACCTTCAGCGTCTCATAGCCGGCCATGACAACGCTGGCGGGGTTCGTGCCGTGAGCGGAATCCGGTATGATGATGAAGCGCCGCTGGGAACCCCTGGATGCATGGTAGCTGCGCATCATGAGAACCCCCACCAACTCGCCCTGGGAGCCTGCCGCCGGTTGCAGGGTAAAGCGATACATGCCGGTGATCTTCCTCAACCCCTGCTCAAGGGCATAGATCACAGCCAGAGCACCCTGTGAGCCGGCCTCCGATTGCAGCGGGTGCAGCTGCGTAAAGCCATCCAATGAGGCCATGGCGTCGTTGAGTTTGGGGTTGTACTTCATGGTGCAGCTGCCCAGGGGGTACAGGTTCCTGTCCACGTGGTGGTTCTTGATGGACAGATTGACATAGTGACGCACCACCTCCGGCTCTGAGACCTCGGGCAACTCCGCCGGCTTCCGCCGCAACAGATGAGCCGGTAGGACACCGGCAGGGTCGCTAGCCGGCACATCGGTGCGAGGGATTTTCACCCCCACACGGCCGGGTACGGAGCGGTCGATAATGAGCCGGGTATCCGGGTTCATGGTGCGTTTCCTAGCTGGTTGGAAATCAGTTCTGGCGTTTGGCTCACCGCCTGCTTCATCAGCGCCAGGTCGGCACCCCCGGCCGTGGCCATAATGGGCGAGCCGCCGCCACCACCACCCAACAGGCGCCCTACCTCCTTGGCAATGGCTCCAGCAGGCAATTTGCCCTTTTGGTCGTCGGTAACGGCGATCACTGCCTGGGCCTTGTTTTGCACATCAGCGTAAAGGACAACCACCGCAGACTTCAAGCGATCCTTGATCGCCACGGCAAGGTCCTTCAACTGATCCACATCCGCGATGTCATTGACCGGTGCAGCCACCACCGCTACTTTTCCAACCTCCACCGCCTGGGCTGACAGTTCGCCCACCAGATCGCGGCTCTTGCGGCGGGTGGTCTGCTTGAGTTGCCGCTCAAGATCCTTCAGCCTAGCCTGATCCTGCTGAATGCGGGAGACCAGATCCTGTGGGTTGGTATGGTAGTGCTGACTCAGGCTGTTCAGCAGAGCAGCCTGTGACTGGAAATGTTCCACCGCACCCGCGCCCGTCACCGCCTCCATACGCCGCACGCCGCTGGCTAGGGCCGTCTCGGAAGTGATCTTGAACATACCGATGTCACCGGTGCGGTCCACGTGCGTGCCGCCGCACAGTTCCCGGCTGAAGTCCGGCACGTCCAGCACCCGCACCTCATCGCCATATTTTTCGCCGAACATGGCCACGGCGCCACTTTTCCGGGCCTCGTCGAAACTGAGTATCTCGGTGCCGACCTCATGATTGGCGCGGATCACCCCATTGACCAGCAGTTCGATATTGGCAACCTGGGCGTCGGTGAGCTTATCGAAGTGGGAAAAATCGAACCGCAGTCTGTCCGGTGCCACCAGCGAACCCGCCTGCTGCACGTGCTCACCCAGCTCCACTTTCAGCGCCTTGTGCAGCAGATGGGTGGCCGTGTGGTTCAGGCGAATGGCCTGGCGGCGGTCACCGTCAACCGTTGCAGTCACCTTCTTTTTGCCCTGCAGATCGCCCCCCACCAAGCGCCCGCTGTGCACAATCTCGTCCCGGCCATTGACGACCTGGTGCTGGGTATCCTCCACGCGGAACTCAAAACCCTTACCGGTGATGACACCCGTATCGCCCACCTGGCCCCCGGCCTCACCGTAGAAGGGGGTCCGGTCCAGCAGCACCTCCGCCAGGCCCTCAGCGCCCAGGCGATACTGGCGGATGGTCGCTCCGCTCTCGGTGGTCTCGTAGCCCAGGAAGGCAGAACTCTCCCCCGGGGTGACCGTTTGCCATGCCATTTCGAGGACTTCCGGCTGACTTTTGCCGCCGCGCCGCGCCCGCTGCCGTTGCGCGGCCATGGCCTCGTCAAAACCGGCCGTATCCACCTCCAGTCCATTTTCACGGGCCATGAGCTGGGTGAGGTCCAGGGGGAAGCCGTAGGTATCATAGAGTTTGAAGGCCTCATCACCGGAAAGGGTGTCGCCGTCATGGAGGGCCACTGTGGCCCGGTCAAATTCTTCCAGGCCCCGGTCCAGGGTCTCGCCAAAAGCGATCTCCTCGGCTTTGATGACATTTTCAACATGTTTCCGTTTCTCGATGATCTCGGGATAGGCCGCGCCCATCACCTCACCGACCGTGTCCACCAATTTGTAGATAAACGGCTCATGCCGACCCAACATGCGGCCGAACCGGGCCGCCCGCCGCAGGATACGCCGCACCACGTAACCCCGGCCCTCGTTACTGGGGATGGCGCCGTCCGCCAGGGAGAAACTGAGCATACGGATGTGATCGGCCAGGACCCGATGGGCCACGCCGTCCTTTTCGGTGTAGGGGACGCCGGTGAGCTGGGCCACGTGATCGATGAGGGGGCTGAACAGATCGGTGGCGTAGTTGGAGCCTTGGCCCTGCAGGACGGCTACGATGCGCTCCAGGCCGGCCCCGGTGTCCACGTGCCTGGCGGGCAGGTCCGCCAATGAGCCGTCGTCCAGGCGGTTGTTCTGGATGAAGACCAGGTTCCACAGCTCCTTGAACTCGGGCCAGGCGTTGACCCCCTCGGCCTGCATGTCGGTCATATCCGGCCCGTCGTAGTAGTGGATTTCGGAGCAGGGGCCGCAGGGACCGGTGGCCCCCATCTCCCAGAAATTTTCCTTGTCGCCGAACCGGAGCACCTGGTCCGGGGCAATGTCGGTGACCTCGGTCCACAGCCGAGCCGCCTCGTCATCGGTGTCGTGGACCGTGGCCCACAGACGGGCCTTGTCCATGCCCCACACCACGGTGAGCAGCTCCCAGGCCCACCCGATGGCCTCGGCCTTGTAGTAGTCGCCGAAGGACCAGTTGCCCAACATCTCGAAGAAAGTGTGATGGTAGCTGTCTACCCCCACCTCCTCCAGGTCGTTGTGCTTGCCCGAT
>JADFSS010000110.1 GCA_022560655.1 Candidatus Neomarinimicrobiota bacterium | reverse complement strand
CTCGCTGAACCCCAGGGCATAACCTCCATTGTGGCTTTGGGGAATACCATCGTCATTGGCACCTATGGCGGCATCTACCTGTCTGATAACCTGGGACTGGCCTGGACTGTCGCAAATTTTACGACCGTGGGCATTCGAACAGTTGAATCTGATCACAGTGGCATCGTTTACGCCGGGACAATGGGGGGCGGTATTTTCCGCTCCAGCGATAATGGGCTCACCTGGCAGACGGCCAACATCGGGCTCGCACCGGTTAACGTCACCGATATCGCCATCGGGGAATCGGGATGGATGCTGGCCGGCACAGTTTTCGGCGGTCTGTACAGCTCGACAGATCAGGGTGATTCATGGGTCTCTGTGCCTTTCTTTGACGGCCAAACGGTCAATGCCGTGGAGTACGGCGCCGACGGCCGCATTTATGTGGGCCTTTATAATTTTCTGGGGATCAACACCCTCTCCGGGACCTACCAATCAGATGACGATGGCGCAACTTGGTCTTCTGCAGGTGTGGGTGGCAACATCACCACAATCTACCGCACGGCCGATGACCATACATTTGTCATCAGCCCATCCAACATTGTTATTTACCGAACGGCCGATGCGGCCGACACCACCAGAACCTGGTCTTTTTTATGGTGGCGCGTGCCCTTTTTTTTCGGCGACCCTGAAAATTATCCCAGAAACACCGACGCCCATGCGGTTACGGTCTCACACCGGGGGGACGTATACATCGGGGGTTGGGACCGGGACACTCTCTATCAGCTAACTTTGGCCGATACCACCTGGACAAAAAAAACCTTGGGCACAACCGGGGAATCGGCGATCGTGGCCCTGGTGAGGGATGCCTCCGATCAAATATTTGCCGGCACAGTCGGACATGGCCTCTACAGTTCGTCGGATCATGGGCTGACCTGGACCCCGGATGCCGATGGATTCACCGCAGCAACCGTGACCAGTCTCGTATCGAGTATGGGCGCCATACTGTACGCCGGCACCTTGGGTGGTGAGGTGTACTACAAAACCACTTCCGTTCCTGATTTCCCCTTCCTGATCTCGCCGCTGGACGATGCGGCCGTGCCATCCAAAACCGTGGCCTTCACTTGGACCGCCAACTCGGCCTTGACCTACAAGTTGCAGGTTGCTTTTGACAGTCTGTTCAGCCAGGTGCGATACGAGGCTGCCACCATCATGGGCGGCGCCGATACCGTTAGCGGCATTTGGGGCGATACAACCTATTACTGGCGCGTGCAGGCAACGAACAAACTGGGGACCGGCGCCTGGTCCAAGGTATTCTCGTTCACATTTGCTGTCGGCGTATTGGATATTGATGAATCGGACCAGATTCCCACTGCATATGCCCTGCATCAAAACTTCCCCAATCCCTTCAATCCCACGACAACCATGAAATTCGCTCTACCCATGGCGAGCAATATCACCCTACGGGTCTTCGACCTCCGTGGCAGGGTAGTGCGAGAGTTGGTCTCGGGACATTGGAAATCCGGCTATCACCGGGTGATCTGGAACGGCAAGACAGATAACGGCCGGGACGTCCCCTCAGGAATCTACATCGCCCACCTGGTGACACCTGATTACACCAAGTCCATCAAGATGGTGCTGCTGAAGTAAGTAAGCCGGCCCTCAAACTTTCAAACGGCGCTCCCGTCGAGAAGCCTGCCCTGTAGCATACTGTTTATAGCATACGTCGCCCAACTCTCTTCCCTATCCTCCTCTATAATTGGCGTGGACATTCCCTGCTTTACTAGCAGGGGGGCATGTTGTGGAATATCGCGTTTTTAGGTTGAATGGCGGGGGCGGTCCCCGCACCTCACTATCTTCCTGAGGCTTTTGGTATCTCTCCATGCCAGGAGTATATTTAGCCTAACCACCGCACCAACTCAATGTCAGAACATTCGCGAAAATCAGCTTTCATCGATGGGCTCAGCCCGCCGCACGGAGTAGAACAGAGCGGGGAGCACGAAGCCGTACAGGTCCAGGCAGCACGCCGTGGCGGGTCGGGCGTACTTAAAGTCGTAGATGCGCACCATCGTCAACCAGGTGAAGGCCAGATTATTATCAGCACCCACTTCGCAGGCATCAATTATGCCGATCTTTTGGCACGCATGGGGCTGTATCCCGGCGGGCCGAGCCTGCCGTTAGTGCCGGGCCTGGAAGTGTCTGGCACCATTGAGCGCACGGGGCCGGCTGTGAAAGGCTTCTCAGCTGGAGACCGGGTTTGCGCTCTCACTCGTTTCGGAGGTTACAGCAGCCGAGTGGTGGTCGATCAGGAACTGGTTCGCCTTGTACCGCCCGGGGTTGAAATGGAAGCGGCAGCAGCTTTGCCCGTAACTTACCTTACAGCCTACCTCATGATGTTCACCCAGGGAAATCTCCAGTCGGGGCAGACGGTGCTGATCCACAGCGCAGGAGGAGGCGTTGGAACAGCGGCCGTCCAGCTGGCGACTCGAGTCGGGGCACATATCATTGGGACGGCATCGGCCGCCAAGCATGAGCGGCTGCGCGAGATGGGCGTGGCGCTCTGCATTGACTACCGGTCTGCGGACTTTGTAGCGGAGGTAATGAATGCCACATCAGGCCTGGGGGCGGACTTAATTCTGGACGCCCAGGGTCCCGCACATGCCCTACGCAGTCTGAAGGCCCTTGCGCCCCTGGGCACCCTCGTCTTGTACGGCGCACAACAGAAAATGGGCCACACCCGCCTGCGGTCCGGCCTATTGCGGCTGCTGTGGGAGTTGCGCACGGTGCGGCTGGCACCAATGCGGCTGATGAATTCCAGCAAGGGGATTTACGGCTTTCATTTGGGGCGGCTGGACTCGCGGACCGGCCCAGTACACAAGGCTTTTGATGAGCTGCTAGTATGGTTGGCCGAAGGGCGGATCAGTCCGGTCGTGGATAGGATATTCCCCTACGATCAGGCGCGCCAGGCACACGACTATATCCATAACCGCCGTAACTTCGGCAAAGTGCTGCTGGATTTCCGCGCCACTGGCTAATGAGTACTGAAGCTGCCGTTAGGGGAGATTCATGGGCCCCAGCATCGATACGTTCAACGTTTGCGAGAGCCATCAAGAACCGCAATTATCCCCACCAGTATCATGACTCTGGATGATCTCACAGACTTGTTCTTGCATCGGGGCCCCTTACCACCTCTGATCCCCAGAGGTGTCTGGCAGGATAAGCTGATTGCCGAAATCGAGGGTGTGGCTGCACATCCCCTGGTAAAGGCTGGTCTTCATCTGTGGAATGACGACATTAACCGGTGCCACATCATTGCCCAGGTCCATGCCACCCCCGAAGGAAATTACTGGCATGCCATTCTCCACCGCCGGGAGCCGGACTACAGCAATTCCAAATACTGGTACCGACATCTGGGAGAGCACCCCATCTTCCCTCAGCTCCATGATTCCTACCCAGAATGGGAGCCCTCTACGTATGTGGACTGGTGTCAGGATGTGGCTCGAGGGGGTATCAACAAACCTCGCAAATGGCTAGAGAAGGTTCAGGCCAGGGAGCTGGAACTACTCTTGAAATTTGGAACAAAGACCCTCCTACCTGGGTTCGCCGACAGAGACGTGGGCTCATGATTGACGTTAGGCAGACGAATGAGGGGGACCCACTTCAGTTCACTGTTAATGTACAAGAGGGACCCAGTGAAACCCGCCATCGGGTGAGCATGTCAAAATCAACATACGAGAAACTGACGCAGGGCAAGGTCAGCCCGGATCGTTGCGTTCAGGCCGCCTTTGAATACCTACTGGAGAGAGAACCAAAAGAGTCTATTCTCCGAACCTTTGATATCACAGTTATCAGCAGGTACTTCCCCGGCTTTAAAACCGAGTTCAGCAAGTACCTCAATGGGTAAAATGCTATTCAATCGTTTGTAGGGCGCCAGAGCATTTCAGGTAAAATGAGAATAAAGTTAAGAGAGACTTTTCTGGCATCCTATTCATGATCCCGCTCTACCACTGTTTTAACTCTCCCGACGAGAAGGATAGGCGGTAGCATACCGGTTAGAGCCTACGTGAGCTTCCACTCTCCCCCGTTCACCTCCAAAAATTGGCTACTAAACCCCTGCTTAGTCAGCAGGGGGCATGTTGCGGAATGTGGGGTTATCTGGCTGACCGTTGGGGGTGGCGCCTGAATCAAGATAGTGCCAAAGATGGACAATCTCCCCGATATTGTGTACCTTTCGTTATTCGCCTCTTAATGAGCGATTCTGAAGGAATCAGCGAAGAGGCAACACCGTGCCGCAAAGGCACTGGTCATTGTCCCGATCGACTTCTCTGTAGTGCTTCTGTAGCCGGAGGCGCCCACATCTGCAAGCCCCTCGAGTTTCTGGCGAGTGCCTGAGACGCTGACACCAACTTCTACCTGTGCAAGGGGATGTCGGGTGAAAACCAAACTTTTACCATTCCATGACATTTTCATGACAACTCGAACTATCGATCTGTCGATATTGCTCGCGGTGTTTGAACCATTTAGAGGCGCCCATGTACAGAAGGCATTGATTACCTACAAGGAACTGGCTCCTAAATCCAGAGAAGGAAGTTCACCTATGAAACGGGTATTAATAGTGGTCATGACTTTGAGCCTGCTTGTGGGGTCTTCGGCACTAAACGGGCAAAGCCGGAATTTCTCGAAAGTCTGGGATGGCGGTATTGGAGGCGTTGATCCAGACGGGGCAGGTCCACTTCCACCCAATCTGGTTCGTGCTTGGGCCGTCCTTGGAAACAACATTGATATTGATAAAGACGGGATTATGGAGTTTGTGTCCTATGATGGGACACTCAGACGCATTATCGTGTGGGAGACCACGGGGGATAATGAGTACGAGGTCGTTTGGCATATGGACAAAAACGACGCTCAGGGTCAGAGCCTTCTCAACGGTAGTGAACGAAGCGTCATGATCACCGACCTGGATGCTGACGGTAATCTGGAGCTCGTCATGATCTGGGATTCTTTTGATCCTGATCTCACCGATGGGTTTAACGCCCTGGAGGTCTACGAGCACGATCCCGCCAGTGGTGAATTTCTGCCGGAGAACGCGAGCTATTCTTACGATCCACCCAGGAACGGCGTCGATAGGATCGCCCTTGAGTTCATGAGTGTGGCCAC
>JADFSS010000109.1 GCA_022560655.1 Candidatus Neomarinimicrobiota bacterium | reverse complement strand
CAGAAGGGGAATCAGCTGGGGGGGATGAAAGGTCCAGGCGAACTCGCCCTTCCCTGACAAGGCCAAGGGTCGGTTTGCGCTGGCTCCACCCGTGTAGCGCACGCTGTACGCTGGCAAGGCAGCGCTCTTGTACTGTGGCGCTACAACTGCCGGAACCGTATGAGGTACCACTTCTACATCCACGGCGAAGCATGCCTGCATGGACATTTCCGAGTGGCAGACGCCCACTTCTACCATGCAGCAGGGGCTCTCGCAGTCCGCCTGAGACGGGAACAACGGTGACACTAGCGGAGCGATCCAGACCAAAAGTGCAAATGTGGCTTTGAGTTTCATCCTGGCCTGAAGTTACTGCTAATATCAAATTGCCAGCAAACGGATTGTTCCCTGCCGCAGGGGAGTAGCCCACCGGCATCTACATCGTCCGGCTGGTGACACCCGAGGTCACCAGGTCGGTCAATCTGGTGCTGCTGAAGCAGCAAAAAGTCACAACTAAAGTCATTTTCCCGGATACGGACCGGATACGGGTATTAGTTTCTCGACGAGCTGTCACCTTATTTTCGATCTGGCAACAGGGGTTCGATTCCCCTACGCGCTACACGCGAATTTGTCGTCGGAAATTGCTTTTTCTTGTCCGTGGCCGGCGACTCTCCAGCTTTCTTCTGATCGCGCAAACTCCCGCAAAGAACCGCACCCGGAGCCGGATATGGAACCGGATTCGCCAAGCTGCGGGGCTGCCAAGGGGGATGGGCGTTAGTTGACGAACAATGGCCTTGGGCCTTTTCACGCTCCGGTGGACCATGGCCGCTAATCCTGTTGGCACTATTCTTGCGCCACACAACGGTGGAGACGAAAGCATGCATTGGGCAGTAAAGCTAGTTCTTTTCGCGGTATTGATGGCCGGCGGGGTCAACTACCGCTCCAGTATCATTCGCTCCAGCGCGGTCATATACTTCCCGGACAGGGATAGCGAGCAAGTGCGCGTCGTCAACTACGGTGACGCCTTTTGTCCCCCTTTTTGCAAGGTGCCGCACCGTCATTTGGTCCACGATATTCGCTGGTCATGCGCCGATGCAGCCGACTGCGAGCATTTCACTGTGCTGCACGTTATCTATCGCGGTGAGGAGAACAGGTTGGCCGCCCTTGAAAAAGAGCTCGGCCACGCGAATCTCATCGCGGAAACGCACATCCTGGTAGGGGACGCCAGTATTAGGCCTCAGTCCCCTGCTCAGCGGCCCTAGCGGATCGCCGCCTAACTCTCATACCTGAACCCACCCCGGCGGATTCTTCCGGTCACGGCTTAGAAGGCCCCAGCGTCAAGACGGGGACTTGCCAGCCAGTCGCTATTTTGTCGCTGTGACGGGCTGCTCCCCAGCCGTTTCACTTACCAGGCTTACGGCCAGGGGTTGCCTGGCGTCGAGATGCACATCACGCTGGGGGAAGGGGATTTCGATCCCATTTTCATGAAACTTATCCCAGACTTTCAGCAGTACCTCGCTTTTCACGTTGCGGACACCATTTTTGGGATCGTCGATCCAGAACCCGAGGTCCAATTCGACGGAATTGTTCCCAAATTCGGCCAGCAAGCAGTTGGGCTCGGGATACGTGAGGACCCGCGGGACCTCACGGGCGGCCTCCAGAACCAATTCCCTGGCTTTATGAATGTCCGACTGGTATGAGACTCCAATCATGGCATGCAGCCGAATCAGGTTGTCTGAGTAGGACCAATTGACTACCTGCTGGGTGAGAAAATCTTCGTTAGGTATCAGGTACTCATGGCCGTCACGGGTGACAACGGAGGCGTAACGCCCACGCAGGCTGGAAATCCAGCCATATACGTCGCCTACCTGCACGACATCTCCGGGCTTGATGGACCTGTCGGTGAGCAGGATAATGCCGCTGATAAAGTTGGAGACGACTTTCTGAAGCCCGAAACCGATGCCGACACCGAGAGCGCCACTGAAAAACGCAAACGCGGATAAGTCTATTCCCACGCTGCTCAGAGCGATGAGGATCACGATGACGTAGACCGTGATCTTGACGATCTTGCTGAACAGAATCTGCGTGGAGGCCGACAGTGTTGAAATCCTGGTGAGGCGCTTTTCGATGTAGTCGCCGAGCCAACGGCCCAGACGCCAGGCGACAAACAGGAAAATGAACGTCTGGATCAGGGAGAGTACGGTGATGTTCACCTCTCCGATTCTAAATCCCAGGAGATCCAAGAAGGCCGCCGCGGGCCGTAGAATGCCGAGAATGTTCAGAGCGGCTAAGGACCAGGCCCCGATGGCAATGCTGCGGGACCAAAAGGGGTCTGGGATTACTGCGGTGGCCAGTTTGATGACGATCCAGGCCAGCAACAGGGTGGCCACCAGGTTAACGATGACCGGGGAGATGCCGAGCTGCCGATACAGTAGTGCGCTGATCCCAATGAGACCGAGCGCATAGACGGTCGGTAGCAGTTTGGTAACCGTACCAAAGAGGTTGGTAAGCAGAACATTGCGGCGCAGGAGAGTCTCGACCCGTGCAGGTAAGCGCGGTTGAAACCGCTTGCCCAGGAGATTGCCGAACAGCACCAGGAGAAGAACTACGGCAACCTGGACCAAATTGCCTATTACCAGCACATTTTCAAGAAACCACGCGCTCATCATGCGAAAGAAATCGGTGATGAACTGGGTACTGAATACCGTCTCCATGTCACTCTCCCGGAATATGCCGTAGTTCAGCAGAGGGGTATAAAGGCTTTGCCTGCCGCCTGGATTTCTCCCCCGCCTGCCATGCGAGACGATAATTTAGGTGGAAAATGCCCGACCAAAGACGCATATTGTGCCGTTCGCCCAATGGGACGAGTCGTGAGCGTTGCCGGGAGAGGCGGCACCTCCGGCGTACGAAAGGCCGCCGAGATGGACTGGTGGCACTGCCCATTGATCTCGTTCCTGAAATTGAACTCATTGCAAACAGTCCCTATCATCCCGATAGCATGAGTATGGCCGTCCGGACAGCCATGAAGGCCGCGGGTCTTGATCCGAAAGGCCGCTCATTGCACAGTCTCCGCCATACTTTTGATCTCACTGAATATTACCACACGGGCGATATTTACTATGTCAAGGGACCGCGGGGACACGCCCACGTCACCGTGACCGAGTGCTATCTCAAGTTCCCGAGGGAATACCTGGAAAAGGTGTTTGGCGAGTCCGTGACGCCCTACCTTACCCGCCAGTTGTGGGCCGATCTCAGCGAGGAACGGCCCGCCTTTCAGATCTGAAACAGCCTCCCACCCGGATACCTGCCGGATACGCTGCTTATCCTTCTGTCGGTAGGTCGCCGGATTGAACGTTTGGCGACAGGCGGTCTGGGTGATTCAGATCGCGGACACCTGAGAAGCATAGGTAGGGACAAAGAAGCAGCCTCCGTCAATTTGCCCCCAAGGTGATCGCCTTAGAGCCTTTGGTATCCAGTCGAGCTGCGCGTATATTTAGTCCGACGACGATACCAACTCGATGCCCCAACAATCACGAATATCAGGCTCCATTGATGAGCTCCGCCGGTGGCGGGCGTTCCGTTTAGAGATGCAGTCCCAATGAGCGAATCTAAGCGACGCCTGGCGGCCATCATGTTTACCGACATAGCCGGGTTCACAGCCTTTTCGGCAAAAAATGAGGTAGGAGCCCTCGCGCTCCTGAATAAGCAGCGCGAACTTCTCAAGCCAATTGTGGAGAAGTTCGGGGGCAGTTGGCTCAAGGAACTGGGCGATGGCCTGCTGCTCAGTTTTTCCAGTTCCCATCGCGCGCTTGATTGCGCCATACACATTCAGGAGGCCGTGCGGGATATTGAAAATCTCAACCTCCGTATCGGCATCCACCAAGGCGACATTATTGAGCAAGACGGCGATATTTTTGGCGACGACGTCAACATTGCTTCAAGGATCGAGGTGTTTTCGGCAGTTGGCGGGGTCGCGGTTTCGGACAAGGTCTACCGCGATATTTCAGGCGACCCGGAGTTCTCCGCGACATATATCGGTCAGCCCAAACTCAAGGGGGTGCAACAAGAGGTCAAGGTTTACAGCATTACTTCGCATGGCCTCCCGGAGACCCGGCTGGCGGATGTGGTCGCAAAACTTGAGAAGGAGCCAAAAAGATGGCGATTCATTGCTCCAGCTGCGATTGCGACATTTGCATTTATTCTTTACTTGGTTGTAGGACGTGGGCCAAAAATTAACTCTATCGCTCTCCTTCCTTTCACTGATGAGACCGGCTTAGCGGAGCAAAAGTATCTAGTCTCAGGCATGTATGACGGACTCCTAGGTGCACTATCCCAGATAAGTTCACTCCGGGTCGTCTCTAGACGTTCTGCGATGCAATATCTGAATAGTGATAAATCAATCGCTCAAATCGCGGAAGAACTAAATGTCGATGCCCTGATTGAGGTGGCCGTGATTCAAACGGGAGACAGCGTAGGGATTCGTCTTCAGCTGATACAATCCCACCCCGTCGAAAGAAATCTGTGGAGCCACGAGCACCATCGACGTCTTAGCAGGGCATACATCATGTATAATGAGATCGCCTTGGCACTCGCCGAGAAAATCAATATAAAATTAACTACTCAGGAGAAAACCGACCTTGCGAGTGCTGATGAAGTGAATCCTGCAGCCTATGAGGCCTACTTGAGGGGCCGCTTCCACTCGTATAGCTTCACTCCGCAGGACTTCGACCTGGCCATCGAATACTACGACGAATCTTTAAACATCGCGCCAAACTTTGCCAAGTCCCAGGCTGGTATTGCAATGATATGGGCCAGTCGGAAAGTACTGGGGATAGGCTCTCCATTCGAAGCAATGCGCGAGGAAAGGAAGGCTGCCAGAGAAGCCGTTAGGCTGGACAGCACACAATCTGAGGCCCAACGAATATTGGCGGTCTTACATGCCTGGACAGGTTGGGATTGGCCCGCGGCAGAGGCTGCCTTTAAAAAGGCCCTCGCCATTAATCCCAGTAACGCCGACGCGCACATTTTTTATGGACATTTCCTCCATATGATGTTGCGTCCTGATGAGGCCACTAGCCACATGGAGAGGGCCATGCTTCTGGATCCCCTCAACTCCTTTTTCCGGGGCTTAAATAGTTTTCATCTGATCTGGACCAGAAATTA
>JADFSS010000108.1 GCA_022560655.1 Candidatus Neomarinimicrobiota bacterium | reverse complement strand
CTGATCATCGGCCTGGCCGTTAGCCTGGTGGCCCTCTGGTTGGCCTTCAGAAACCTGGACTGGCAATCTTTCGGCCAGGCCCTCGGGCAGGGCAAGCCCCTCGGATTGATTGCCGGCGCGGCGCTCCTACTCGCCTCCGTGCCATTGCGCGGGCTGCGCTGGCGCATCTTTCTCGCTCCTGTCAAGGAGGTGCCTCTCAAGGTGACCAACTCCGGTACGTTGCTGGGATTGTTTGCCAACATTGTTCTCCCCCTGCGCCTCGGCGAACTGGTGCGCAGCTATTATGTGGCCAGACAGACCGCGTCTCCCATGAGTCAGGTGTTGGGCTCAATCCTGGTGGAGCGGGCGGTGGACTACATGAGTTTCCTCTTACTATTGGTCATCTTGCCTATCCTGGGTGTACTGCCCAACCAGTTCCGCGTCCCTCTGATGTGGGCCCTCGTCCTCGGTTCAATCGTGGCCTTGGTCACCCTGTGGCTCGCCCTCCGCAGCCAGGGTCCGCCCCGGTTGCGAGGGCGCCTGAATGTTATTCTCGCCAACCTCCAACTGGCGTTTACTAGCCTTCGGCATGTGCGGCATACCCCCACGATTGTCCTTACATCGGTGGGCATCTGGCTCTTCTATCTGCTCTCGGCCTACCTCACGCTACGGGCCATGCATCTGCAGCTCTCCCTGGCTGACGCCTATCTGCTGCTCGTTGTGACCACCCTGGTACTCTCGGTCCCCATTACCCCTGGCTCCATCGGCACGTACCATTTCGCCGCGATCATGGTGCTGGTCAACATCATGTCCGTGGAACAGTCCCAGGCGCAGGCCGCCGCCGTGGCACTCCATGCCGTGGGCGTCATTCCCTACACCGTCATCGGGGCAGTGGTCTATTTTCGTTCACATCTGCGACTGCGGGAAGTGCGTGACAGCCAGCGGGATTCCTACAGTGAGGCGTCATCATAGGCCACCGGCGCCTGCTGATGTTTGACCGCGACGGCACCCTCAATTACGAGCAGCAGGGCCACCACTCTAATCTGGCCGGTCTCACCCCCTATCCCTTCGCCGGGCCCCTGCTCCGGGACCTGGACGCTGCCGGCTATCCGCTGGCTGTGGTCACCAACCAAAGCGGCGTTGCCAGGGGCTTGTGGCCCCTTGAGGAAGTGGACGCCATGCACGAACGGTTTTCCCGGGAGTGGGGGGTGGCACCCAGCTTTTTCATCTGTCCCCATGCCCCTGCCGACGGCTGCAGCTGCCGCAAGCCGGAACCTGGCCTGCTGCTTAGGGCCATGGCAGCCGCGCATGCCTCGGCTGGTGGCGCCATGCTGATCGGCGACTCCCTGGCCGACCTCGCTGCCGCAGACCAAGCAGGCGTCGAGTTTGCCTTGGTGCTCACCGGCCGGGGCCGCGCCACCCGCGCACAGCTGCCCTCACCACCGGCCCTCGTCCTGGATACCGTGGCCGGCCTAAGGGCTTACCTGGGCTGACGTGATCACGCCTGCCAAATCTGTGCGTGTAGCCGTCTTGCTGGGCGGAGTCAATTCTGAGCGGGAAGTCTCCCTGGTTTCGGGGCGCCGCATTTTGGATGCACTCCAGAGTTTGGGCTACAATGCCCGTCCGGTGGTTTACGAAGGTCACCTCGCCGCGACCGTGGAGCGACTGAGGGCTTTCGAGCTGGTATTCATCGCCCTGCATGGCGGCGAAGGCGAGGACGGCACTCTTCAGTCCGCCCTGGACGAGGCCGGTCTGCGCTACACCGGTTCGCCTTCCGCTGCCTCCCGGCTGGCCATGGACAAGCACAGCGCCAAGCAACGCATGCTGGCGGCGGGCATCCCTACGGCTCCCTGGGTGCGGCTCGATTCGGGCAATGGCCCCAACGTGCTGGGAGCAGCACAGGCTGGGGCGCTCACCAACTTTCTGTCGCAGCAAGGCTATCCGGTCGTGGTCAAGCCCAACGGCGAGGGCAGCACGGTGGGCCTCACCATCGTCGATGATGAGGCCGGTCTCGCGCCCGCCTTGTCCCTGGCCCACGAGTTTGACCAGCAAGTGCTGGTGGAAGCCTATATCCCTGGCCGGGAGCTCACCGTGACCATCCTGGACCAGCGCCCGCTGCCCATCGTGGAAATTGAACCCGAACATCAACTCTACGATTACGACTGCAAGTACACCGCAGGCATGAGCGCCTACACGGTCCCGGCCCAGCTGCCCCTCAAACTGGCCGTGGCCATACAGGGCGCCGCCCAGCGGTTGTATGCCGAGCTCGATTGCCGTCACTATGCCCGCGTCGATCTGCGCCTCGATCCCAAAGACAGGTTTTACTGCCTTGAGCTCAACACGCTCCCCGGCATGACAGATCACAGCTTGACCCCCATGGCCGCCGCCGCCGCCGGTATGGACTTCGAGGCTCTGCTGGACCGCATTGCGCAACTGGCTCTGGCCGAATCGGTGCCGGCGTAGATGGCGCTGCGGCTCAGCAATACGTTGTCCCGCCGCCGGGAGCCTTTCGAGCCCATCCGGCCGGGCCAAGTGGCACTGTATACCTGCGGTCCTACCGTCTATGATATGGCCCACATCGGCAATCTGCGCACCTTCATTTTTGAGGACCTGCTGAAGCGCTACCTTATTTATCAGGGCTTCCGCGTCACACACGTGATGAACATTACCGATGTGGATGACAAGACCATTGAGCGCGCCCTGCGCGAGGGGCGGACCTTGGCCGAGCTGACCGACTACTACACGCGGCAGTTTGTTGAGGATACCAAAACCCTCAATCTGCTACCGCCGGATCATCTTCCCCGCGCCACCGAGTACATACCACAGATGGTGGCAGCCATTGAGCAGCTGGTGGACAACGGCCACGCTTATGTGGCTGAGGACGGCTCCGTCTTCTTTGACGTATCGTCCTTTCCCCCTTACGGCCGTCTGGCCAACCTGGATCCCGATCAGCTCCGAGCGGGTGAGCGGGTGGCTCAGGACGATTACGAGAAGGGTGAGGCGCGCGATTTTGCGCTGTGGAAAGCCCATAAAGAGACCGATGGGGACAACGCCTGGCCATCCCCCTGGGGTAAGGGGCGCCCCGGCTGGCACATGGAGTGCAGCATCATGTCCACCCACCTGCTGGGCGATCATTTTGACATTCATTGCGGCGGTGTCGACAACATTTTTCCCCATCACGAAAACGAGATTGCCCAGAGCCAGAGCCTCAAGTCCACCCCCTTTGTGAACTTCTGGCTCCACAGTGAGCACCTCATTGTCGACGGGAAGAAAATGAGCAAGTCGCTGGGTAACTACTACACTCTGCGCGATATCCTGGCGCGGGATGTCTCGCCCGAGGCCGTGCGCTATACCCTACTTTCCACCCACTACCGGCAGCAGCTGAACTTCACCTTTTCCAAGCTACAGGAATCCCAGAAGGCCATCAACCGGCTGCGGGAGCTGGCGAGGCGTTTGGGTGCGGTGGTCCCGGATCAATCGGGTGCCGCGCCGGAGCCCCCGGATGCGCAGGTTGAGGCATCCATGGACGATGATCTCAACATTGCCGGAGCCTTGGGGGCAATCTTCGGCTGGGCCCGGGAGCTGTTCACCCGCATGGATGCCGGCGAGCTCTCCGGCGAGGGTGCCCGGACTGCCCTGGATGCCCTGACGCGCTATGACAACCTGTTGGGCGTGATTTTCACGGGCTCACAGCCCGCAGCTGACCAGCGAATCGCCGAGCTCGTCAGCGCCCGTGAGGCGGCCAGAAAAGCCGGGGACTGGGAGCGGGCCGATGCCCTCCGGACTGAGCTCCGGGAAGAGGGGATTGTACTGGAGGATTCCCCCACCGGGACCCGATGGAGGAAGGAATAGGGGCGCCCGCGACCCTCCCCGCGCCGCCCTTGCCGGGAGACAATAAGTTAGTAGATCAATTTGGATTAGGTTCTTGAGTTTCCGGCGCGAAGGGTACCACTATTTGCATCCTGTCACCCTCATCCATCCCGCAGCGTTACAAATTGACCGGGCTTAGCCGGTGACCAGCGCAGAAGGCCCTGCGGCTGATTCAGGAACTTGCTCCCCGGACAGTGCTGGACTTTGGCTGCAATAACGGCTTCCTGTCAGCCAGCATCCAGGCCGGGACGGGTGCCGCGGTCTACGCGACCGACATCAACAAAGCGGCCCTGCAGCGGGCGGCAAAAAACTACCCCAAGGTGAGCTTCATCGAGCCCGACGTCGCTGCCTCCATGCAAGCCAAGTTCGACGTGAATGTCCTGTGCCACGTCTTGGAGCACATGGACGACTGCGATGCTATACTCTGCGATCTGGAACCGCTGTTGTCCCCTAGTGGCAGGCTGATCGTCCTTGTGCCTCAAGAGGCTGCGAGGCGATCTCACCTGGCATCACTTGGTCAACTATTCTATTAAGCACCGGCGCTTTGTCAATCCCCACGTGAGGATTGTTAGGCGTAAAAACCTCCCGGAAATGCTTAGCAGGCCGGGCCTGGTTATGGCCCAGCACGTGTATATTAATTTTTTCCCGCCCTTTACCTCCCAAATCCTATTTTGGCCGTACGCATTCTCTCTGGTTGCCTCCTGCGGCAGGCTATCCGAGACTCCCGGCGAGCTCCACTCCTAGGCGTTCAGCCGCCCGTTGTCCAGCCGCTCATTTTTCCGTTCTCTCGATGGCAACATGCCTCCTACCCCGGTGGCTCCAGGCCCACTCTTAAAGCGTGAATGCGCGGCTGTTTTGGTGCCGCTCAGCCCACCCAACGGCCCGAAAGTCCCGTCCGATCTCGTTCTTTATTATCTGGTGTTAGGTAATGACACGGCCTTAAATTGGACAGCTTAAGTGGTGCCGCTATGGGAGGGGTGTACGCCACCATAGCTCAGTTGGTAGAGCGTCTGATTTGTAATCAGAGGGTCGCGGGTTCGAATCCTGCTGGTGGCTCACGGCAGCGGGATAATCGTTAGGCTTTTGCTGACCCAGGTTCTCGGTTCGGCGGGAGAACAGGATTCGGGGAGATGGCCGAGCGGTCAAAGGCAGCAGACTGTAAATCTGCCGACGTAATGTCTACGGAGGTTCGAATCCTCCTCTCCCCACCAGGTGGCGGCTCGGTGGGTGGAGAGAGGTAAGCAGCTACAAATTTTATCACCTGGTGGTCTCAAAGCAACGCAGTGTCTTCGCAGAGCTCATGCGGGAGTAGCTCAGTTGGTAGAGCATCAGCCTTCCAAGCTGAGGGTCGCGGGTTCGAGTCTCGTCTCCCGCTCAAAGTGCCTACATAGCTCAGCAGGTAGAGCACTTCCTTGGTAAGGAAGAGGTCACCGGTTCGAATCCGGTTGTAGGCTCGGGATGGCCGCAGCCGGCGTGTTAGGCCAGCAAAGTATATACAGGAGGTACAGCGCCAGATGTCGAAGGAG
>JADFSS010000107.1 GCA_022560655.1 Candidatus Neomarinimicrobiota bacterium | reverse complement strand
AGACCGACGCCATGTTGTCACGGGACCTCCCGTTCCGCCAGGCCCAGGACGAGCTGCGCGCGGCCTTCCCGCAACTCAGCAATATCCTACTGGTGGTGATCGACGGCGACAATCCCGACCTGAACCAGGACGCCGCCGCGGCGATCGCGGCCCGCCTGGAGGCCCGGCCGGACCTTTACAAGACCGTATACCACCTGGGCGGCGACCGGTTCTTCCAGGAGAACGGCCTGCTGTTCCTCGACGTCGACGATCTGGTCGACCTGGCCGACGAGCTGGCCTCGGCACAGCCGCTGTTGGCCACCCTGGCGCTGGACAGGAGCCTACGCGGCCTGGCGTCGGTGCTGGTCGACGTCCTCGAAGGGGTGGCCGACGGCACCACCGAGGTGAAGGACGTGAACCTGGTGTTCGACGCCATCGCCGAGACCGTCGAGGCGCAGCTCGCCGGCCGGCATCACTACCTGTCCTGGACCAAGCTGATGCAAGGCGGCGAGGTCAACCGCGATCAGCGCCGCCAGCTGATCATCCTGCAGCCGCGGCTCGACCATTCCAAGTTCCAGCCCGGACATCTTGGCGTAGCTTTCCGCGACGTACTTTACGCCGGCCAACGCCCACTTGAGGTAATCGCTGATTCCGCTGATGAAGCCCTCGAACATGCCTTTATAAAAGGCGCCGACCGCGCCGAGGATTTTCCACGGGGTGTTATACTTTTCGCGGACTTCGCCAAAGGCCTTGTTGAAATCGACCTGGCGCAAGATCGACTGAATCGAGACCGGCTCGTCCTCTTCCCTTCGGGCGGCGCCGCCCCAGTAGCCCCTGCGAGAGAAGATGCTCAGCGTCTCGACCTTTTGCTCCCACCGCAACAGTTCTTGAAGCTGAGAATCTTCGTCTCCGCTTAGATTCGGCGCTTGCGTCCGTCGAAGGATTCCACGTGCGATGCCCTTGCCGGAACGGCGGTCTTCGTCACTTATCGCGCCAAACAATCGCTCTTTCTGTATTTCCTTCTGGTATTTATCCCGCAATGCGGACAACTGCGACCGTAGAATCCATTCGCCGAAGCGACGGAGTTGATCCTCGGTATAGTCATAGTCGTGACCAAAGGCGAACAAGAGCACACGCTGCCCCTTGTCCTTGTCCTTGTCTTTCACGCCGGCGATGATTTCATCGGCAAAGCCCTGAATGAGCAGCATCCGCGCCAACTTCCGGTCGATGCCCCGACTGAGAAAGTAGAACATGGCATCCTCGTCCACCTGCCCCACGGTAGAGCCGTGGGTACACTTCACGTCGTCGGCATAGATTTCCAGCTGCGGATTGGTATTGATCAGGGCTCGGTCTGACAGCATGAGATTCTTGTTCACCTGTGCAGCCGAAGTTTTCTGCGCGCCGCTGTGCACCACAATGCGGCCGTTGAATACACCGTGAGCCCGTCCATCGAGGATGCCCTTGTAATTTTCCATGCTGGAGCAGTTGGGCGCCACATGGTCGATCCGGGTATGGTTGTCCACATGCTGCCTGCCCTTCGCCAGGTAGAGTCCGTTCATGACCACCTCTGCGCCGGCGCCGTTAAGCGTAGCGTTGACCTCGTTGCGAACCAAGCCACCCCCAAAGATAAAGGCGTGCAGCCCCAACCGACTGTCGGCTGCCTGAACCGTTTGCACAGTTGAAAGATGATAAGTGTCGCTGGGTTCCCGTACCAGGCGCAGGTGGTCCACCAGGGCGCCGGCATCAGCCACAATTTCGGTGACCGCGTTAGTGAAGGTTGGCCCGGCGGCCGTACCGACGTAGTGCTCGACGATGGTCACCTCGCTGCTCTCTCCTGCCAGAACGAGCGTGCGGGGATAGGTCGCAGCCTGGGCGGCTTCGGGCGGCGTCACGTAAAGCAGATGAATGGTCTGCCGGGCCACAACTCCGGGAGCCACCCGAATCAGAATTCCGTCCCGGAACAAGGCGGTATTCAGCGCCACCAGTGCCTGCGCGTCAAAGCGCGCCTGCTGTCCCAGATAGGGCAGTACCTGGTGGGGAAAATCGGCCAGGGCTGCCGCCAGACTATGGACCTCCACCCCCTCCGGCAGGTGACCCAATGACGACCACTCGGCTGCGTAACGGCCGGCAGCTATCACGGCCCGGGGTTGATCCGCGGGCGATGTCCACGCCAACAAGTCCTGATCGACAGTCCCGGATGCCGGGGGTGCGCTAAACTCTGTAGCAGCCAGGGCGGTGAGGCTGGTGTGCCGCCAGTCCTCCATGCGCTTGTGCGGCCACCCCAGGGCCTGAAAGCTTTCCATCGCCTTCAGGCGCAGGCTGCGAATTTCCTCTGGCTGGTGTCGAAAAAGTGCCTCATCCAGCCGCTCAAATTCGGCGCGGTAGCTGTGGACAGCTGCGGAGGTGGTGGTCATCTGCAAACGGTAGCTAGGCCGCCGGTGCCGGCGCGCCGTTGCTGGTGGGTGCCTGCAGCCAGCCGTAGCCCTTCTCTTCCAGCTCGCGGGCCAGCTCCATGCCGCCCGACATGACAAACCGGCCATCCATGAGCACATGCACCCGGTCAGGCTCCAGGTAGTTGAGAATGCGTTGGTAGTGGGTGATGAGCAGGATGGCACGCTCCGGGCTTCGGAACCGGTTAATCCCTGCAGCCACGATCTTCAGCGCGTCGATATCCAGCCCCGAATCGGTCTCGTCCAGGATTGCCAGATCGGGCTCCAGGGTGAGCATCTGCAAAATTTCGTTGCGCTTTTTCTCACCCCCCGAAAAGCCCTCATTTACTGGCCGGCTCAGGAATTTTTCGTCCAGCTCAACCTGCCGCATGCGCTTCTTCACCAGGGCCAGAAAATCCACCGCGTCCAGCTCCTCGCCGCCCTGGTGTTTGCGCTTGGCATTGAGCGCCGCCTGCAGGAAAAAGGTGTTGTTCACGCCCGGGATCACCACCGGGTACTGGAACGATAGGAACACGCCTTCCCGGGCGCGCAACTCCGGACTCATAGACAACAGGTCCTGGCCCTTGTAGCGTACCTCACCTGCGCTCACGTGGTAGGTGTCCCGCCCCGCCAGAACCTGGGCCAGGGTGCTCTTCCCCGATCCGTTGGGCCCCATGATGACGTGCAGTTCGCCCGCCTGTAGCTCCAGGTTGATCCCCTTCAGGATGCTGGTCCCGGGGACACCCACATGCAAATTCTTGATCTCAAGCATCGCGCTCAGAGGTCCTTCCCGGCGCAATCGACCGCACCGACACCCGTTGCCGCCTCCTGGCCCACTTCAATCAACTCTCCGCAGGCACAACCCGCTGCCGTCACCCTACGCTCCCTTCCAGGCTCAAATTCAGCAGCGCTCGCGCCTCCACGGCGAACTCCATGGGCAGCTTGCGAAACACCTCCTGGCAGAAGCCGTTGACGATCATCGCCACAGCGTCCTCGGTGGACAACCCCCGCTGCCGGGCATAGAAGAGCTGGTCCTCACCGATCTTCGAGGTAGAGGCCTCGTGCTCCAGCTGCGCGGTGGCATTGCGGGCGTCGAGATAGGGGAAAGTATGGGCACCGCACTGATCGCCGATGAGCAGCGAATCACACTGTGAATAGTTGCGCGCGCCGCTCGCCTGGGGCATCACCTGCACGAGCCCACGATAAGTATTCTGGCCGTGGCCGGCGGATATGCCCTTCGAAATGATGGTGCTGCGGGTGTTCTTCCCCAGGTGGATCATCTTGGTCCCGGTATCGGCCTGCTGATAGTTGTTGGTGAGCGCCACCGAGTAGAACTCCCCCACCGAGTTGTCCCCCTGAAGGATGCAGCTGGGGTATTTCCAGGTAATGGCCGAGCCGGTTTCCACCTGGGTCCAGGAAATCTTGGAGTTGGTCCCTCGGGCGGCGCCCCGCTTGGTGACGAAGTTGTAGATCCCCCCCTTGCCGTTCTCATCGCCCGGGTACCAGTTCTGCACCGTGGCGTACCTGATTTCCGCATCATCCAGGGCTATCAGCTCCACCACAGCAGCATGCAGCTGGTGCTCGTCCCGCATGGGCGCGGTGCACCCTTCCAGATAGCTCACATAGCTGCCCTCATCGGCAATAATCAGCGTACGTTCAAACTGCCCCGTATTAGCCGCATTGATGCGGAAGTAGGTGGACAGCTCCATGGGGCAACGCACCCCCTTGGGGATATAGACGAACGAGCCGTCGCTGAACACCGCCGAGTTGAGGGTGGCATAGAAATTGTCGCTGTATGGCACCACCGAGCCCAGATACTGCTTCACCAGCTGCGGATGTTCCCGCACCGCCTCGGAGAAGGGACAAAAGATCACCCCCGCCTCGGCCAGCGCCTCCTTGAAGGTGGTGGCCACCGAGACACTGTCGAAGACCGCATCCACCGCCACCCCGGACAGGCGTTTCTGCTCCTCTAGTGGGATGCCCAGTTTGGCGTAGGTCTCCAGCAGTTTGGGGTCCACTTCGTCCAGGCTGGCCGCCTGTTTCGCCTGCTTAGGCGCCGCGTAGAAGATGATGGCCTGATAGTCGATGGGATCGTGGGTGATGTTGGCCCACTTGGGCTGGGCCTCCTGCGCAAGCAGCTTCGACCAGTGGCGGTAGGCCTTCAGCCGCCAGTTCAGCATGAATTCCGGCTCGTTCTTCTTGGCCGATATCAGCCGTACCACATCCTCGCTAAGGCCCGGCGGGATGGTCTCCTGCTCGATGTCGGTGACAAAGCCGTACTTGTAGTCCTGGCTGGTGATTTTTTCAATGGATCGAAGTTCTGTGCTCATTAATTCTCTCGCAGATAGTGATGCCCACTGCGGCGTGATTCCGCCGCAGAGTTAGGACTGGGGGTACTGACGTCGTTATCCTATGCGCTAGGTGAGGTCAGGCCGAGCCGTGCACTAGCCCGGCCGGCCTCAGGATCTGCTCCAGGGACAAGCTGTGAAACACCGACTTGATGGTGTGATCGATGGCCTGCATGGGGGTGCGGATATTGCAAACGTCCAACTGGGTACACTGGTCATCGACGATACAGTCCACCAGGCCCAGGGGACCCTCCATCATCTCCAGGAACTGCCACAAATTGACAGTTCCAGGGTCCATGTTCAGCCGGTAACCCCCTTGCGCTCCCTGGACCGGGGTCACATAGCCCTCACGGGCCAACTGCTGCATCACCTTGGCCAGCACGGGAAAGGGGATCTGGTAGTCCTGGGAAATCTTCCGCACCTTGGTCACGCCGGAGCCGCCGGCATTCACCAGATGGCTCAACGCCATCAGCGCATATTCCGTCTTTCTGGTTAACTTTAACATACCGTAATTAAATACGACCAATTTCGTCGGTTATAAATTACGACCGGATTGGTCCGGTTACAAGTTCTTAACCCACCGCGGGCCGCCGGGGAGCCAAGCTCAGGCGGCGGCCCTCATCGTCGAACGATCTCCGGCGCTAGCATATTGTGCTTGACTTTTGGCGAATTGATGGCTAAGTGTATTGTTGTCTTGACACATACCCTGCTAGAACTGGG
>JADFSS010000106.1 GCA_022560655.1 Candidatus Neomarinimicrobiota bacterium | reverse complement strand
GGCAAGGTGGCTGGCCACCCCCGGCCACTCCGGCCAACCTCGTCGCCAACCCCGGCGATGTGCAGGTCACCCTCCGCTGGCGTGCCATCACCGAGCCGGAACTCTCCCACTACGTGGTTTACCAGAGCACGACACCAGGGTTTACGCCCACCAGCAGCGATTCGGTGGCCCGGGTGGACCAGCCGGACTCTACGGTGACCCTCACGGATCTATTCAACGGCACCACCTATTTCTACCGGCTTGCGGCAGTGAATACGGCGGGACTGGCAAGCGAGTATTCCAACGAGGCGGTGGTGACGCCGGTGGCCACCCTGGCGGGCAACGCGCTCCAGTTTGATGGGATCAATGATTATGTCCAACTACCGACGGCCGATGTGCTGGCCTTGCCCGACGCTGATTTTACGGTGGAAGCCTGGATCATGGTGACCAGCTTTGATGGCGGTGACGAAACGGTGGTGGGTACCGACGAAAACATCGTGAATGAAGCCTTGCATTTGGTGATCCGAAATCAGAGACCCTACCTGGGCTTCGGCTCCAACGATTTGACCGGGAACACCCTTCTTTCCGCGAGCACCTGGTATCATATTGTGTGGCGCTACACCAAGTCCAGTGGGGAGCAGGCGATCTTTGTTGATGGCGTGCTGGATAACTCCGGGACCGGCCATGCCGCTTTTCAAGGAACGGGGATAGTAAGAATCGGGCGTTGGCTTGGCGGAAACTATTTCAACGGCCATATTGACGAGGTCCGCGTCTGGAGCCTGGCCCGCACCCAGACCGAGATCCAAAGGGGCATGGGCAGCCGCCTCGGGGGCAATGAACCCGGGCTGGTGGGCTACTGGCGGCTGGATGAGTCCAGCGGCACCACGACGGCCTATGACGGCACTCCCAACGGCAACCACGGCACCGTCTTCGGCGCCCAATTTGTGGCCTCCGCTGCGCCCCTGGGGATCACCACCTTCAACCAGGTTACCCTTGGCCCGGTGGTCACCGATGGGGGCGACTCCCGGGGCAGTTCCTGGGGGGACTACGACAACGACGGCGACCTGGACCTGTTTGTGGCCAACTGGAGCAACCAGAACAACTTCCTGTACGCCAACAACGGCGACGGCAGCTTCAGCCCCGTCACCACCGGCCCGGTGGTCAGCGATGGGGGCACCTCCTTGGGCAGTGCCTGGGGGGACTACGACGACGACGGGGACTTGGACCTGTTCGTGGCCAACAGTAGCAACCGGAACAACTTCCTGTACGCCAACAATGGCAACAGTAATAGCTGGATCAATCTGAAGCTGGTGGGCACCCAGAGTAATGTGTCCGCCATCGGCGCAAAAGTATGGGTAAAGGCGTCCATCAGCGGCCCTGCCAGCGGCGGGGTCTGGCAGTTGAACGAGATTTCGGGACAGACCGGCCATGGCGGCCAGAACAGCCTGAATGCCGAGTTTGGGCTGGGGGACGCCGCCAGCATTGACTCCCTCAAGATCGCGTGGCCCAGTGGCATCGTGCAGGTCCTCACAAATGTAGCGGTGGACCAGTTCCTGACCATCGAGGAGCTGGTGATCGTCACCCACACCGAGATCGTGACGGGCGTGGGGCAGGTCAGCTTTACGGGCACTGGCCTCACCATGAACTTCACCAGCCAGAGCGGCACCGATACCATCGTGGTCTCCCAGGTGCAAAAGTCCCCCGGCGGCGACCTGCCACCCAGTACCGGGCTGCTGGTGCCCCTATACTGGGTCATCGACCACTCGGGCACCGGCATCTTCTCGGTGGACATGACCTTCAACCTTGGAGCTGCTGCGATCAGCTCGACAGACCAGGCCACGCCAGGCAACCTGACGCTCCTGAGCCGGGCCACGGAGAGCGGTGATCCCTGGGCCGAGGCCGCCAGCGGGTCCAGCGCCAGCGACAGCTCCGTGACCTTCGCCGGGATTACCGGGTTCAGCGAGTTTACCATCGGGACTTTTGCAGATATCGCCGGACCGACCATTGCGAGCATTACCGCCACTCCCAGTAGTCCCAGTGTTGGCCAGGCTGTCACCGTTACGGCCACCGTCACCGATATAAGTGGTGTCGGCTCGGTCACGCTCATGTATCTAAAGGGCGGGGCCAGCAGTTATAACCCGGTCTCTATGGCCGATCAGGGTTTGGACACGTACGCGGGCACCATCCCCGCTTCCGCCATAAGCCTTACGGGTCTGGCCTACTTCGTTCTATCTGAAGATAACCTGGGTAATCCCGGCACTTCGGACACTGTTTCGATCCCGGTGAGATTCATCGAGGGGGCGCTATCAACTAGCATTACCGGCAGCACTTTCCCTAACGGGTTCCCCAAAGATAAGTGGCGGCTTATCTCTCTGCCGGGAGACCCCGATGTCAAGTCCGCCGCGGAGACCATCGGGGATGACCTGGGCGCACTTACATCGAACAGCACCTGGAAACTGTTTCGCTATACCGGCACCGGCTACGCGGCAGCGAGCGGTTTTGTCGCCGGTGAGAGCTACTGGCTGAAGCAGATCGTTGCGGACAATGTTGCTTTTCGCGTGGGTCCGGGGGAGACCGCCGACCTGACTGGCTTTTCCCGCACCCTCCAGCCCCGCCGGTGGTACTTTATCGCATCGCCGTATGCTTTTGAGGTGCCAGTGAGCCTTGACCCGGCAATATTCTATGGGCCCTTCACCTACGGCCCCTTTGGAACGGGGGGGCAGGAGGGGTGGTCGGTTCCTCAGCCAGAGACGAGCCTGCGCCCTTGGGGCGGTTATATTCTCTACAATAACACCGATCAAGTCCAGGACCTGATTATTTCACCGGCAATGCTGAGCAAAGTTCTGGCGAAAGGAGCTCGAGGTCCTTTAGAGGGGTGGCAGTTGCAGTTTACGGCTGAGGGCCGGAACTATTTTGATAGGGGCAACAGCCTTGGCCGGGTGCGGGGCGCTCAAGAAGGGCTGGACGGCTTTGATCATCCGGAGCCGCCCTATGTGGAAGGCTACGTTTCCCTGGCCATGGAGCGCCCGGAGTGGGGCTCGGACTTACCACGGTTCACCTCCGACATGCGCTCCCTGGATGAAACCAACGGCACCTGGGAACTGGCCCTGTATACCAAAGATGAATCGGGGGGCATTACCCTCTCGTACGATATCGAAGGGGATCTACCGATCACTACCGGCATCGTGCTGGTGGATCTGATGACCAGAGAAGTTCACGATCTCGTCAATGAGCAGGCCCCAGTGGTGGTGACGGCTTACAGTGAACGCTTCCCCTATCGGCTGGTGGTCGTCGCCGGTACGGCGGATTACCTCTTAGCCAAGGTGCACCAGATCCTGGCTGCCTTGCCGGAAGACTTTGCCTTATCGCAAAACTACCCCAACCCCTTCAACCCGGTGACAAGGCTCCGTTATGCATTGCCCCGACCCGCCAGGGTATCGTTGCGAGTGTACAACCTGCTGGGCCAGGAAGTGGTCACCCTGGTGGATGATTGGCAAGATATGGGCTACCATGAGGTCTCCTGGAATAGTAGAAACCGCGCCGGCGCCCTGGCTGCCTCCGGGTTATACATTGCGGTCCTGGCGGTCCCCGACCGGGTACTGACCAGGAAGATGGTGCTGCTGAAGTAGGAGGGCGTCCGCTTCGCAGCACGGCGTAGCATACGGAATGTAGCATACGGAATCTTGAACCTATCCGTATGTAATTGGTTATGCATGATTTAACGGTGAATACCCCCTGCTTTGGTTGCAGGGGGTCGAAGGTTCAAATCCTTTCGCCCCGACTACGAAAGTTGCCGACGGGGGATCAGTTTCTCGTCGGCATTTCTTATTTCTGCCTTACCAGATTGGAAATCCCTCTAGGTATGCAAACTACTGCAAAGAACCGCAAATTTCATCTTGGATCGCATACGGATTGTAGCATACACCGCCTGAGCCTCTTCCCCATTCCCTGCCCTACCATGTAGATAAAACAGCTGAGTACCTGCCCAATAACCAGGGGGGCAGGTTGCGAATCTTGAGGTTTCCTAACTGTTTGGTGGGGGTGGGCCAGCCTGGTTATTGTTGCGGGGCTTTAGTTATCCAGCCGCGCATAGCGTATATTTAATTTGACCATGGCGCCATCCTATGCCAGAACCATCCGGACTGTCCACCTTCATTACCGAGCTCAAACGCCGCCGGCGCGTCTTCCGTGTGGCGGCTGTTCTGCCGGGCGAGGTAAAGTCAAAACTGTGACCCAGCAGCGCAAACTCGCGGCAGTCATGTTTACCGATCCGGTGGGTGTACGGCCAAAACTAAGAAGAAGGAAGCGCAAGCTCTGAAATTATTAGAGACCTAACAACGACTGCTAAGTCCGGTATTTCATGTCCGAAAACAGGTCCAAATCATAGTTAAGCCGCCCATTGCCGCTGTACCCATGCAACCAGAAGTCTCTGGAGAGTTATTGTCGAAGCGCCATCGTAGAATGATCAGAGGCCTTCACGGAAACGCTTGCTGGAACGCGCTGATCTGGGGCTTATTGACGGTTAACATATTGACTGGCTGTGGAGGGAAATTAGAACTGGCCTCTCTGCAGATGATAAATGATGCTGAGGCTCAGTGGCAGGCCAATCCTGTCCTGAGCTACAGCATTGTTGCTGAGGTAGAAGGGCAGGGTGAACGCCGGCGGAATGAGATCACTGTGTCTCAAGGCCAGATCACCGGGGCAATCGTGATGTACTGGAACTCGGATCAGAGGCGGTGGGATGGTCCCTTGAAACTCCGCGAGGAACAGGCTTTTCCGTTTACCGTGCCAGGGCTTTTCGACCTGGTGCGAGATGAGCTGCTTAGAAGCAGTCGCATAGACATCCGGGTAGCCATGAGCGGAGACCCGGCATTCCCCCGACGCATTGTGTTGGGACCGGTTTGGCAAGATGAGCAGCCGCGGTCAGGCACTGAAACTCGAGTGACCATACGAAGCTTCGAGCCGGTGTTAGCAGATGAGATATAACGATAAGAGCAGCTGTGTCCCAACTACTCATTCAGCCGACGGCCCAATGTTTCTGAGCCGCACCCGATTTTCACCTGACTTGGCCATAGCCCTGGCGTTGCACCCATGCAAATCCATAATGTCCAGGGAGCAAAAACTATAACGTGTGGCCCGCTAACTCACAATAGGCTGCCATCTCAAGCACCTATGATTGGTCACACCGAGTGGGACCAGTGCTATCTCATGTGGAGTAAGAAGAGAATTATCTTCCTAAGAAGCGAAAGGAGTAAATAATGAGCAAACGAGTGGCCTTGATCACAGGCGGCGCGCGTGGCATCGGACGTACCCTTGCCCTGGCTCTGGCCGAAGATGATTGGTCTGTGGCCATATGTTATCGTACCAGCGCAGAGGAGGGTCAAGCGACCCTAGAGGAGATCCAACAGCAGGGCGGTGACGGGCTGGCCGTGCGGTGCGATGTATCCGACCCTGAGGCCGCTGAGGAGTTCGCGGGCCAAGTGGAGCAGAAGTGGGGACAGATCGATGCCCTGATCAACTGTGCCGGACCCTATCACCGCATC
>JADFSS010000105.1 GCA_022560655.1 Candidatus Neomarinimicrobiota bacterium | reverse complement strand
GTGGGGGTGGACAAAGCAAGTAGCGCATAGGGGAGTCGAACCCCTGTTACCGGATTGAGAGTCCGGCGTCCTAACCGCTAGACGAATGCGCCCCGGGAATCGGTCGTTGGGGAACAGGGATTCGAACCCCGATTTTGTGATCCAGAGTCACACGTCCTGCCATTAGACGATTCCCCAGTCAAATATGCGGGTGAAATATAAAACCGGGCCGCGCTGGCGATCAAGGGTGCTGGGCAGGCGGACGGCTCAAAGCGCCTGGAGGAAGCGCAGGAGCTCGTCCTCGCTCATGAACTGAACCTCCACGCGGGCGTAGCTGGAGAGCTGGCTCGCGTCCAGTTCAAACTCGTAGAACACGTCCACCGCGGCGGTCTCCAGGCGCACGTCAATGCTGAAGCCGCTGGTGGTGATGGCCAGCAGGGGGGTAAAGCGCTTCTGCCGCACGGCGGTGACGCCTCCCCGGGGGAAGTAGCGCTCCCACGACATGTCGGGGCTGTCCACCAGCACGGCCCTCAGGCCCCCTTGCGGATCCAGCAGCTGCACCACCGGCAAGACCCTGAAGTCGCCCCGGGCGATGCGCTCGATGAGGCCGGAGGAGAGATTGAAGCTGGACTTGTCGTAGCGGATCGTGCGCAGGTTGCGGCTCTCGCGGGTGGCCACATACGGCAGGCTGGTGAGCATGTCTTCCAGCAGCGCCTTCTTGACGCTGTAGGTAACCGGAATGCTGATGTAGACCCGGTCGTTGTCGTAGGGGTCCACGGCCAGGCTCAGTTCCCCCAGCTCGGCGGAGTAGGGGTTGTCCGCGACGCGCCTCAGCACGTCTTCGAACAGCGCCGTGTAGCGCGCCCTTTCAGCGGGCAGGGCGCCCAGCCCCTCAAGGCTGAAGTCGCGGTAGTAGCGATTGCCCTCCTGGTGGGTACCCGCTTCCGGCTGGCGATAGCCCGAGTAGACATCCATGGCCGCCTCCAGGTCTTCCAGAGCCCGGGCCAGGTCCGCCTGAGCCAGAGGCACCCGGCGGCCGTACTCCTCGGCGGGGGCGTAGGCCGGACCCGTGGGTGGCGGCAGGGGCGGAGGCAGGGAATCCACCGGCGTCACCAGGTCGATGCCGCTGAAAAAGGTCACGCTGCGGATCATGTCGCTGACAGCGGCCACCAGCAGCAGATTAAGCTGTGGAATGTCGTTGTAGAGTGCCTCCAGCGACTGCCGCTTCAGGCTGGTCCAGGTTTCCATGTCCAGCAGCTGCAAATCGATGAGCAGCCGGGCATCGTGCCGCCGATAGCTACCCATCAGGACAATGGAGTTGCCGGCCATGAAGGCGGACGGCCCAGCGCGGCGATCAGCCCTGCGGGACTCGAGGTAAGGGGTGATATCCCCGGCATCCCGGGCACTGATACGGGGCTCCTCCTCCATGCGCAGCAGGATCATGTCCCTGAGCGCATGGGAGAGCCATTCCAGCCGGGGGTCGCCCTGGAGGTTGTCAAAATCCAGGATAAACAGGGTGATTTGGTCGCGATCCGGCGGGCGTAGCTGGGCGGGCACGATCCCCGCCAGCAGGGTGATCAACCCCAGTAGAACCATCCCGCGGGCGCAGGCAACCTGCGGCCGGCAGGGGAACGGGCCTGGTTTCATGGCGTGCCGGGACAAGCCGTTAATTTAACGGGGGCTGCCGCCATGTGCTACGTCGCAGTGTCCGCCGCCTCAGTGCCAGTCTTCGGCTGGGCCCGCTCGCCGGCCGCTTCCGCTGCCCCTTCAAGTTCAGCCAGGGTCACCGTCACGCCGCCGCCAAGGCTGCTCAGGAAGTTGTAAGCCAGGGCCATCGCGACAGCCACCAGCGTCAGCCCTATGGCGCTGAAGAAGCCCACCAAGATGCTGGCCAGGATTATCAGGGCCAGCCCGTAAATACCCCAGCCGTGACCCGTGTACTCGGCCAGCAGATTGCCGATGATGCTTCCAATCAGAAGATAGCCCGCGATCACCAACAGGGCAGAGATGATCCAGAACAGCGGGAATACCGTACGCGCCACCGACCACAGGTCCAGCTCCTTGATCAATACCCGGCTCATCCGGTGAAATATAATACCGGCGCCACTTGTCAGGGAACCGTCGCAAGCCGAAATTATCTTGGAGCCGCCACGGCAAATTGACTATTATCCGCCCAGCTTTGAAGGCACATGCCCACCCCGGGCAACCCGGTATTGGGTTTGCCGGGCAGCACGTCGAGTAAGGAGGGCTATTGGAATCTCTAGGCCGTATCGGGCAGATTTTGACGGACGGGACCATCATCTTCAGTGGGTGGATTGCCGTGCCGCTCATCTTCATCCTGTTAGGCTCAGGCCTATTTGTCTCCATCCGCCTGCGCTGGATCCAGCTGCGCAAGCTGGGCCACAGCTTCGACGTGGTGGGCGGCAAATACGACGACCCCGACGATGAGGGTGACGTCACCCATTTCCAGGCCCTGTCAGCGGCGCTCTCGGCCACCATCGGCATCGGCAATATAGCCGGCGTGGCGCTGGCCCTGCGCCTGGGCGGCCCCGGCGCCCTGTTCTGGATGTGGATGACCGCCCTGCTCGGCATGGCCCTGAAATACTCGGAAGCGACGCTGGCCCACAACTACCGTACCATCCACGAAGACGGCTCCGCGTCGGGCGGGCCCATGTACTACATCGAACGTGGCCTGGGAGCAAACTGGAAGCCGCTGGCCGTGTTCTTTGCGATTCTGGCTACCACCTGCTCGTTCTGCACCGGAAACATGAACCAGGCCAACACCATCGCCGTGACCTTCGCGACTTACGGTGTGCCGACCTGGGCCACGGGGCTGATCATTGCGCTGCTGGTGGGAATGGTGATCATTGGCGGCATCAAGCGGATTGGAGGCATGGCCAGCCGGCTGGTACCCGGCATGGCGATTCTCTACGTGGGCGGCGCACTGTATATCCTCATATCCAATCCCGGCACCATTCTCGGCAGCCTGACATCCATCTTCCGCGAGGCCTTCTCGCTGGAGGCCGGCTGGGGTGGCCTCATAACGGTCATCATGTGGGGCGTCCGCAGAGGGCTGTACTCCAACGAAGCCGGCCAGGGCTCGGCGCCCATCGCCCACGCGGCGGCCAAAACCAAGGAGTCGGTGCGCGAGGGCGCCGTGGCGCTCATGGGCCCCTTTATCGATACCCTGGTCGTCTGCACGATGACCGGCCTGGCCATCCTGTCCACCGGCGTGCTGGATTCAACCGCATTCACCGGCGCCGCACTCACCCGGGAGGCGTTCCGTGCCGGATTTGGCGACCAGGCCCAGTTGGGGAGCATCATCGTCAACGCTTCCGTGTTCCTGTTCGCTTACACCACCATGGTGGCCTGGAGCTACTATGGCGACCGTGCCATCGAATACCTGCTGGGCCCCAAAGCCATCCGGCCCTATCGCTGGGCCTATGTCTTTTTCAATTTCCTCGGGGCGATCCTGCCCCTGGTGTTCGTGTGGAATTTCGGCGACATCGCCCTGAGCCTGATGACCATTCCCAACCTGATTGCCGTGGTCTTGCTCACGGGGACGCTGAAGGTCATGACCAACGATTACTTCTCCCGGACGCACCTGACCTATCGGGAGCAGCTGGCGCAGAAAGGGGCCGCATAGTAAATCGGGCCCGTCAGTCCCCGCGAGCGGCAAGGCGGTGAAGCCCGCTCAAGGCTCATGCTGAGTCCGTCGAACCGCCCATGACCCCCGCCGGCAACATCGACCAGGCGGCGGACGTCGCTCTGAAGGCGGCCCGGCAGGCCGGGGCCATCCTGATGGACCATTTCCAGCGGCTGGAGCGGGTGGAGAAAAAGGGGCTGGTGGACCTGGTCACCGAGGCAGACCTGGCCAGCGAAGCGTCCATCGTCGCGGCCCTGCGCGAGGCCTACCCAAAACACGCCATCATCGCCGAGGAGGGCGACTACGCCCAGTCTGCGGCGACCCCCCACCGCTGGGTCATCGATCCGCTGGACGGCACCACCAACTACGTTCACGGCCTGCCCATTTTCGCCGTATCCATCGGCTACCAGGTGGAGGCAGAAACAGTTTTTGGGGTCGTGCTGAATCCTGCCCAAGGGGAGGAATATGTGGCCGTCAGGGGCCAGGGCGCGACCCTCAACGGCGAGCCCATTCAGGTGAGCGGTACCGACCGCCTGCGGGAGTGCCTGCTGGCCACCGGCTTCCCCTACACCCACGATGACGTATTCCAGCGGAGCTTCGACCTGTTCCGGGAGCTCTATAACCGCTCCCAAGGCATCCGGCGGCTGGGGGCGGCGGCGCTGGACTTCTGTTACGTGGCCGCGGGCCGCTTTGATGCCTACTACGAGGCCAACCTGCACTCGTGGGACCTGTGCGCCGGTGACCTCATCTGCCGTGAAGCAGGCGGGCAGACCTCCGATTGGCGCGGCGGGCCCCTGCCGTTCTCGGGGCGCCGCGTGCTGGCCAGCAACGGCACGGCCCTGCACGGCGAGCTGCTGGCGGTGCTGGCGGGCAAAGAATTCGCGGGCTTACGATAGCACGGGCGGGGCGGACAAACGGTATGTCACATTACCAAAGGCGGAGGGCAAAGGAAGGAGCACACATGGACCACTACCTGATCTGGTGCAATTTGAAAAATACCTCCAAGGACGTGGCCTTCTGCAGCGACGTGGACGCCTACCTGGGGCACCTGCAGGAGCAGGGCCTGATCGAGGGCCACCTCATCATGCGGCGCAAGCTGGGCCTGGGGCCGGCGCAGCTGGGCGAGTTTCTCATCGACATCCAGACCCGGGACCTGGCCCAGTTGGAGCGGGCCTGGGCGCTGGCGGCAGAGCGCACGGGCGGGACGGAAAAGCTGCACTTCCCGGTCTACACGGCGGCCAAGGACCTGAGCTTCGCGCTGTACCGGGACTTCCCGGATGCGTTTCGCAGTGCGGAGCCCGATAGTTAAAAGCAGCTAGGGCGCTCGCACGCTGCCCGCCCGGGGCAGCCCGGCACGCTCCGCGATTTCACCGGCAACCGGCCTGGGCGATGGCCTCCAGTGAGTCGTAGGCCTGACAGAGGGCCAACAGCCGCATGGGACCGACGCTGGGTAGGCGCTGCAATCGCAGCAGGCATGGCCTGGTGATTTGACGTAAATTATCCCTCACGTAGGGCGGAGATCGATTGATGAACCAAAAAACCTTTACAGCGGTCATACACAAAGAAGAAGACATGTATGTGGCTGATTGCCCGGAAGTGGAGACTGTAAGCCAGGGCGAGACGATTGAAATTGCCGTCGCCAACTTACGGGAGGCCACAGAGCTTTACCTGGAAGAATTCGAGCCGCCGATCCACGGGCAACCTGTTGTAACTACCATTAGCATCGCTCCCTAGAAAGCCTAAACTGCAAAAGCTCCCTCCCAGAAACGACAAATAAACATAAAGGACATACGAGAATGCCGAGCGGATGGGTACATGCAACATTAGATTTGATTTCCTTTGGGCGGCCATACCTTAATCTCCACCAACGAAAGGACATGCCATACAGAACTCTAGGACCAAAACATAGGCTTGTAAATCATGCCTGGTATCAAGAGTACGGGA
>JADFSS010000104.1 GCA_022560655.1 Candidatus Neomarinimicrobiota bacterium | reverse complement strand
TTTCTTTCAACCACTCCCCGTTGTGTTTCTTAATTAGCGGCTTCAGAAGGTCACGATTCTTGTGAAGGAGCTTCAGGGCTTTCTGTTCATCCTTACCCATCAGCGCGGTATAGCCCACGATATCGGTGAACATGATGGCGGCCAGTTTGCGGGTTTGCGTCAAGGTCGCCGCCTACTGGCAATACACTGCTTCGCAACTCCGTAGCCCTGGCGGCGTTTGAGCTCGTTGAGGAAGAGAGAGAGTCTGGACTGCTGGGGCATTGTGGTAAGGCTGTGTTAAGGTCAAATATACGCGTGGCGTAGCGGGATAGCAAAAGGCCCCAAGGCGACCCGGCTGAAGGCCACTTGATGGCGGCTGCTCGTTTGTGCCTAACTTTGCTTCTCAGGCGTTCCTGGGAACGATGACCGTGGCACCTATGCCGCCAGATCAAGGATCCGGCGACCTACCGACCATAGGAAAAGCACCGTATCCGGCAGGTATCCGGGTGGGAGGCTATTTCAGGCCTGAAAAGCGGGCTATATGCTCGGCTAATCGAAGATAATGGTAAGTTCCACCATTCCGAAAATCACCAACTTTTCGGGTGCCACATGCCGGTAGCGACCAGAACCGTTATTGCCCTTTCAGCCACTTTAGCCGTTGGATGCCATCCCGGAATGAACAAAAGTGAACCAATGGTCCAGATGACAGTGATGGCGCCGCCCCAGGCGGAAATCATTCCCAAGCAGCTGGAGACGCACGGTGATGTCCGCACCGACAACTACTTCTGGCTCCGGGAGCGTGAGAACCCCAAGGTCATCAGATACCTGGAAGCTGAGAACCGCTACACGGCCCAGGTGATGGCCCATACCGAGGAGCTGCAGAACAGCCTGTTTGAGGAGATCAAGGGCCGCATCAAGCAGGACGACTCGTCGGTGCCCTACAAAGATGGCGGCTATTTCTACTATACCCGCTATGAGGAGGGCAAGGAGTACGCGATATATGCGCGCAAGCAGGGCTCGCTGGAAAGCGCCGAGGAAGTCTACTTGGATGCCAACGTCCTGGCCGCAGGGCACGGCTTCTTTTCCCTCCGGGATGTGGAGCTGAGCGCCAACCACGAGATTCTGGCCTATGCCGCCGACACGGTAGGCCGGCGAATATATACCGTCCATCTGAAGAACCTGGCCACCGGCGAATTGTATCCCGATAAGATTCCCAATGTCACCGGGATGCTGGCCTGGGCCAACGATAACCGGACCATCTTCTATGCGAAACAGGACTTGGAGACCCTGCGCTGGTACCAGATTTGGCGCCACACCTTAGGCAGCGATGTGTCCACTGATGTGCTGGTTTACCAGGAAGACGACGAGACCTTCTCCAGCTACGTCTGGAAGACCCGCTCCAAGCGTTACATCATGATCGCCTCCTACCAGACCCTTAGCTCCGAGTACCGCTATGTGGGCGCCGACGATCCCCTAGGCGAGTTGCAACTCTTCCAGGCCCGCCAGCGGGACCACGAGTACGATCTGGACCATCTCGGCGACAAATTCTATATCCGCACCAATCACTTGGCCAAAAATTTCCGTCTCATGTCCACGCCCGTTACGTCCAGTGGCATGGCCAGCTGGGAGGAGGTCATCCCCCACCGGGACGACGTGCTGCTGAGCAACTTCGAGCTGTTCCGGGACCACCTGGTGGTGCAGGAGCGGAGGGCCGGGCTGGTCCATCTGCATATCGTAAACTGGGACGGCAGCGGCGACCACTACCTCGATTTCGGCGAGCCGGCCTATCTGGCCTACTTCAGCACCAATCCCGACCCGCAGACACATATCCTGCGCTACGGCTATACATCCCTGACCACTCCCCCGTCAATCTACGATTACGATATGGTCACCCGGGAGCGGACCCTGTTAAAGCAGGACGAAGTGCTGGGCGGCTTCGACTCCGGCGACTACGTTACCGAGCGGCGCTATGCCCCCGCTCGGGACGGGGTTTTGGTGCCCCTGTCCATCGTCTACCGGAAGGGGCTCAAGCGGGATGGCTCCCAGCCCCTGCTGCTTTACGGCTACGGCTCCTACGGAAGCAGCGTGAGCGCCACGTTCAGCGCCGAGCGAGTTAGCCTGCTGGACCGGGGCTTCGTCTATGCCATCGCCCATATCCGCGGCGGGCAGGAGATGGGACGGTCCTGGTACGACGACGGCAAGCTGCTCAAGAAAAAGAACACCTTTACTGACTTCATCGATTGCGCCACCTACCTCATCGCCGAGAACTATACCGCACCCGAGCGCCTGTTCGGCCAGGGGGGCAGTGCCGGCGGGCTGCTGATTGGCGCGGTGATCAACATGCGGCCGGACCTGTTCAAGGGCATTGTGACCCGGGTGCCCTGGGTCGATGTGGTGACCACCATGCTGGACGCCGACATTCCCCTCACCACCAGTGAGTACGACGAGTGGGGCAATCCCAACGACAAAGTATACTACGACTACATGCTCTCCTACTCGCCCTACGACCAGGTGACCGCCAAGGACTATCCCAACATCCTGATCACGACATCGCTCCACGATTCGCAGGTGCAGTATTGGGAGCCGGCCAAATGGACGGCCAAGCTGCGGGCGCTGAAGACCGATGACAACCTGCTTATCATCAAGACCGATATGAAAGCGGGACACGGCGGCGCATCGGGGCGCTTCAAGCGCTACCGCGATACGGCCTTCAATTACGCCTTCTTGCTGGACCTGGCGGGGATCAACAAGTAGGGGCAGAGCGGGAGTCAAGGTTAGTACAATGGCTGAGTGCCGCCAGACGTATGATCCGGCGACCAACCGACAGCGGGATTGTCAGCGTATCCGGCAGGTATCCGGTTGAAGGGCTATTTCAATCCTGAAAGGCGGGCTTATCTACTTCAGCAGCAGCATCTTGATGGAGTCACACAGACATATCAGCCCATGCATTCAAGTGGGTTGGCGGTAAGTTTAGTTGAGACTACCGGGATATATCAGAGCCGACTATACCTACTCGAAAGAAATCTCGCTCGTAGCGGCACCGCCCTTAAACTGCTCCAGGGCATCCAGTACCGCCTGCCTGGTGTCCATCACTAATCCCGGAAATCCAAAGCCCAGCATAGAACCGACCTCGTTGTAGGCCTGCTTGACCATCGTGGCGGCCTTATCCGGGAATTGTTCCCGGTCACTGCCTTCCTGCTATCCCATCAGAGCAATGGCGAATATTCTGCCAGCGGTATCTTCCATATTCCAGTATTCAGGGATCCCTTCAGCGGCAGCGGTTTTATCATCACCCAGCCGGAGTGCGCCGGTAAAAACGGATCTGAGGAGCAGGCTCTGCTCATGGATTACTTTTTGGGTCTCCAAGAATGTATCCAGAAGGGTGCCTGAGCCGTCTTTTGACGTTTGCATTATGCCGCGGAGGTTATAGTACTCCATCAGGGCATATTGGCCTGTCACGGTCGGGGCGGTTTTTTCGTCAGGGCTGTTGTGCCGGGGTGATTTTACTTTCCAGGTGGACGCAATCTGCTGGAGTCTGGCAAATACAACGTCGGGGTGAAACTGGATCGCCATGGATCCTCCTTAATCTATGTAACAAAACAGTCGGTGACCTAAATTCCTTATCGGCGTTTTCCGTACCAAAATCAGAGCAATTCTGCTATTACGAACAACATCACGTTCCTCAACACCATACTCGACTGTTCTAAAACGAAAAGGCCCGTGCAATCATTCCAGGGCCTATTCATGCTTGTGTAGGCTTCCCTACTGAAGCAGCACCCCAGCTTTTAATCTCGCTTGACCACAGTGGGATTATGAACGGGATTAGGGAGAGCATTAACCGTAATACTATTTCAGCAGCACCATCTTGATGGACTTAATGTGAGCGGGAGTTACGAACAAGCCGCCACATGGAAGACCCTCCTGCGGAGCTCGGGGAGGAAGGTGGAGAGGGGGGACGGCATCAGCGGGCGCCGCCGTATTTGTCCAGCAGGTCAGTGAAGCGGGGGTGGTCGCGCAGGGGCGCCCAGGTCGGGTCGAGTCGGAGTAGAGGAACCGACAACTCTCCGGGTATGGACAGTAGGGACTCGATCTGATCCAGGGCCGCATCGTGTTCACCCACCATAACATAAATTTGGGCCAGGTTTGCTACCCGGAATAGGCCCCTCAAGGCATCCTTGCTTATGGGCATCAAATCGACCGACCGTTTGCCTTCCCGGATCGCCTCCTTCTTGCGGCCCAGACCGGCGAAGGCGATGCCCAGGGCGCTGTGGAAGCGCGCATCATCAGGCTGGTCCTGTACTTTGATTTCCAGCAGGCTTTGAGCGGATTCGTAAGAGGCTTGCTCCTCTCTTGGCTGGTTCGATAACCCGTAAATCTGGGCGTATAGTTGATCCCTGGGAATAAAGTAAAATTGAGAATCGAAGGCTTCTGACGATGCCGACGCAAGGCGTTCCAGGGCCGCCTGGTAGATCCCGTCAAACAGATCCAGTAAAACCCGGAGATAAAATATAACCGGGTCCGCGGAGTCCATCGCCTCAGACGCCTGCTCCAATACTGTCCGGGCCTTGTCCGGGCTGCCTTCCCAGCGCAGGTAAAGCCAGGCCTTGGAGTGGTAGGGAGAAAGCCAATCAGGGGTCAACGAGATCGCCCGGTCAAGGTAGCGCTCGGCCTCCTGGTAGTTACGCATATAACCGTAAGTATCTCCCACCTCTTGGGCAAATAAGCTTACGCGAGGGTCAAGCTCTGAGGCCTTCTGGAGATTCGACAGTGCCTGCTCCCACTCGCCCCGGCGCCTTTGAATAAAACCGCGAGTCGCCACAAGTTCGCTGTTATTGGGCTGGCTTTCTTGGGCGATGGCTAGCTCTTTCAGGGCGCGGTCATAATCCAGCTCGCCCTCGTAATAGTAAGCACCCAGGGCCCCATGTGCTTCGGGAAGGTCTGGTTCGAGTTCCAGCGCTTTGACTATCGCTTGCTTGGCCAGCGCCAGTCGCTCCTTACTCCGATCAAAATGGAGCCAATAGAAATCGTTGTGGGCTGCTCCCAGCCTGGCGTAGGCCAGAGCGAAGCCGGGTTCCAGATTGGTGGCCTTCTCGAACATCTGCACAGCTAGGCGCAAATCCTTTCTGGCACCAGTCCGGTATAAATAATGGTTGCCGCGGAGGTAGTAGTCATAGGCATCCAGGTTCTTGGTAGGCCGTTTAACCAGCACCCCCGCTTGTTCGCCCACTAATTTGATCTTCAGGATGTTGACAATCGTTTGGGCAATGTCGTCCTGGATGGCAAAAACGTCCTCCAGATCCCGGTCGTACTTCTCGGACCAGAGATGGTAACCGTCGGCCACATTGACAAGCTGGGTGGTGATCCGCAGCCGCTTTCCCGCTTTCCGAACACTCCCTTCAAGCACCGACCCGACGTTGAGCTGCTCACCGATCTTCCGAATATCGTGAGCAGTCCCCTTATATTGAAAGGCGGAGGTGCGTGAAACCACGTGCAGGCCCTCAATCTTGGCCAAACCATCAATGAGCTCCTCCGCCATCCCATCACAGAAATATTCCTGGTCTTTCTGCTGACTCATGTCCACAAAAGGTAGGACCGCGATCGAGGGCTTGCCCTCGTCGGGTCTC
>JADFSS010000103.1 GCA_022560655.1 Candidatus Neomarinimicrobiota bacterium | reverse complement strand
GAACATGGGCCCCTTGAACTATGAAGGTACCATCCACGGCTGCGGACGGGCGGGTGTTGCCGACGGGATCGGAAAAGTCAATCTCCCGCACCGTCAGCGGACTTGCCCCTTGTACGGCCCCGGCTTTTACGGACAGCTCGAATCGAACGACACCCCCTACACCCGGCTCCACGACCCCGCCGGACAGACCGGCGACCAGGACGGCGACTTCGCCCGGAAAGGTCTGGTCATAAAACAGGTCCACATCGGAAACCCTCTCCAGCGCTATGACGGTGTCGATGGACAGAGCGGCGGTGTCATAGGTCAACACAAATTGGAAGCCGCCCAGTTCATTAGCATTTACCAGGCTGAGGTCTACCGCGTAATCGTTGCCACCGGCGCTACCGGCGCCGTCCTCGAGCCACAGGAAATCGGTCTGCGCGGACAGCCAGGCCCCGGAGCACAGCCACAGCAAAGGGGCCAGGATATGGCGGTTTTTCTGTCCCAGGGATCCTGCCATTCAGCTAGCCGTATCCGTTGCTGATGGTCGTGACCCCGCCGGGCCTGAGCCAATGGATTCTTTTCAAATCCCGCGAGAGCAGCCTCATTTCAGTAGCGTCATCTTGAGGGTCTTCACAAAATCGTCCGTTGTGAGCCTGGCAAAATAAATCCCGGACGGCAGATCGTGGCCCTGGTCATCCAGGCCGCCCCAAACAATGGCGTGCCGGCCGGCCCCCATGTCGCGGCTAACCAGCGTCCTCACCGTTTGCCCCAGCAGGTTATAGATCAGCAGCTTGGTCATCCGGCCCTCCGGTAGATCGAAGCGAAGGACCGTCTGGGCGTTGAACGGATTGGGAAAATTGGGATGCAGAGCGAAGGCTTCCGGCAGGCTCTGTGTGGAGGCAACGGTGTTCCCCAGCAGCAGCTCCACGTGCTCCCCCTGAAGATCGGCGACGACCGCGTTCTGCAGCGTGAGTTTCGCGGGAGCAGCAGCGCTCTCGTTCAGGACGTCGAACGGGAACCGGGCGGTGCTGAGGTCGGGTACGGTCCTCCCGCCCTGCAGGGCATAGAACAGATAGAGCACGTTGCCATCCTCTGTGGCGTGGTGCATCACGGTGATACCCTGCCATTGCGCACCCATCAGTCTCGGGGGCAGGGGCCGGAGTAGCTCGGGATCGTAGGCCAACCCAAACTGCAGCCCCGCGATGGGCCGGTCCGTCTCCAGATTAACGGGCAGACTGATGCCACCATCCTGGACCGGCACGAACGCCGGTATGCTCAGGGCCACGGCACCCTCCGCCGGCCCGGCCTCGGCCACCACCTTGCCAAGGCCAAGAATCGCCCTGACCGTGCCCACGACATCGGCAATATCTAGCCGCAAGTCGCTGTTGTAGTCCGCCGCATAGGCTTGCGCGCCAGTGGGGGCATCAATTTGCAGGATAAAATTGATCAGCATGACCACGTCAGCGATATTGATCAAACTATCGGCGTTCACATCACCCTTCTCGACAGTAAATGGCGTGGCGGCCGTGGTGGTGAACTCAAAGACGTCAGCGGTCGTAGTGGGTTTGTTGGTGTTGAACCTGATGGTCGTGCCAGCGGGCGGCAAGCTGACATCCCCGTCCAATTTCCCGATGATCATCCTGCGGATCGATAGAAACGACCCGATGGGGGGCGGATCGTCCTGAACTCCATCAGCGGCATCGGCTGCAAAGTTGTCATAATCCGGTTGGGGAGCATGAGCGAAGTAGACATAATCAGTGGCCGGGTTCCCGAGGGCCGGATCGGGTGTGTCCGCGCTGATCTCGTAAACAGCCAGGGTCCCACCGCCAGAGAAAAGGACCGGGACAAGCCGCACGTCGTCGCTGGGATCGTCCGGGGTAGCACTACCAATGTCCCACAGCTCAAAGGGGACGGGACCCGTCGTGTCCCCGGGGAAATCGAAACCCCACACGCCGTAACTACCTTCAGCCGTGAAACGCAACTCGAGGTCATGGAGCCCGGCGGTCTCAAGGGTTACTGCCAGCCGCTCTATATTTCCGGCCCCGCCGCCGGCACTCACATAGTAGCTCCCGTTGGAGCTACTGTCATGCCAGACGGTATTACCGTTAAAGGGAGCACCGGCAAGATCATATTCAGCAGGGGTAAGGGCCGTGCCGCCGTAGGCTACCTCGACAATCCCGGCGGCCTCATTATGTTGATTGGAAGCAAATCCGACCGTATTGCTGAAAACCTGGACCAGGAGGCCGTCCACGACAGGATTGGCCAGGTCCCCACTCTGGTTGGTTATACTCTCGAGAACAACGATGCCAGAGTCGACATCAATAAGATTCCAGACCAATTGCCCTTCAACATCCCCAAAGGTGATGGTATAGTCGTGCCCGGTTACCTGGGTGGGATCGACAACGGTCACCAGGACCTCACCGCCACTGATGCCAGCTGAGTGCGTGACCACCGGGTCGGCCGTGGCGCCACCGTAATCGGTACCCGCTATGGGGCCGACGGGCATGACCTCCAGGGGCGCAAAGTCAGATTCCAGCGTCCGGGGAAAGGCCTCCGGCGCTGACCAATACGCATAGCTGTTCACAGAGATATAGTAGGTCTGGCCATTGCTGAGCGGCTGGCCGGCGGCATCGGCATTGATCTCAATAAAGTGCTGAATCCCGGTATCACCCCCGTTTTGCACCGGTATCGTCACCGGCACCCCCAATTCAGAGTCAACCACTTCATCAAGTATCGCGCCCACGCCGTTGGTGATATCAAAAGTGGCCAGGCGCTCCCAGGGCCCGTCGGGAGCTGCGCTCAGATAGACGTTGTAGCCCTCAAATTGATAGCCGCCACTGGTGAAAGATTCCGCTTCATCCCCCCAGGTCAAGGTGACCCGCCCATCCAGTCCAGCGGCCACCACCACCGGGGCCGGAGGCAGCTGCAGCTGGGCGAACCCGTTATCGTAGGCCACCTGGGCAAACCTATCGTAATGTCTGAGGACCAGGACGGAGGTCAGATTATCCACCCCCAGGGCGCCAATGAGGGCCAGCACCACCTCCTGGGTATCCCCCAGGGCCATGGCAAAGGGGCCGGTGGACATAACCAGCCGGCGGTCGCCGGGGGGCAGCTCGATGCCGTCAAGCCAGCCCTGGCCCGCCACCGGGTCCCCCGACAGTGCAAACTTGGTGGCTTGTCCCGTGACGGGATCAAGCCAGGGCTCCTGGGCCGGATATTCGGGCCGGGGCAGAAAGCCTTCCATCAGGTTGAAGAACTGGAGGGTGCCTCCGTATAACCCCAGGTCCGGGTCGCTGATAGGGGACCTGGAGGCAAAGAAAGTGAAAGCGGTCATCCCCAGGGTATCGCCCGCCACGATGGGTCCCTGGAGGAAGTCGTAACCGCCGGCCGCTACTGGCAGCCCAAAGTCTTCGGCGATAAAATCTGTAACATTCCCATTGTAGACGTAGCCCAGGGACAGAACAGTATCAGCTCCCACAAAATCGTCGTTAAAGAAATCCAGGTCCGGGTCGGACCACTGGGCGAAGTAGACGGTGTCCAGCTTGGCATCGGCGGGGCCATCGGGCAGGCCGGTGTAGATCAGGCGGGCGCGCTTGAACAACATGTTACCCAGGGGATGGTCGGCCGGTAGATCATAGGCCCACAGGGTGAGTTGCAGCTCCATGCCGGTGGGCGGGGAGGCGTAGGGCCAGGGGCTGACGTCCAAGGTATCCAGGACTCCGTCCCCATCAAAATCATGGATGAAGGGTGGCAGGTCATTGGCCACCAGCCAGATGGTCTGGTCAGCGCCCGGGACGCCCGGGATGTCTACGGTAGCTAAGTAGCTGCCGTTCCCGTCCAGGTCCTCAAAAGGGGCGCCCTCGCCAACGGGCCAGTTCTGCCAGTCGTAGTCGTACTGGTCATAGAGGGCCTGAAGGTCGGCGGCGGTCACCTCCTCGACCAGCTTGACGAAGAAGCTGGCGGCGTCCTCCGTCAGATCGGCCGTCTGATAATCCCGCCGCACACGCCAGACGTGGCGGTCGGCAGGATCTTCCCCACCGGTCACAACGCCAGAACCATCATACAGCACTTTTCCCGGGTTGAGTCCCGGGGCGAAGGTGTTGCCACTAACCCGCACCCTGGCGCGGCTGCCATCCCGGGAACCCTGATCGTCAACCTTGGCACCCCACACTATCCCTTCGGTGAAAATCAGGGCGCCCTTCCCCTTGGGATACTCACCTGCTACCAGAAGGTTACCCAAGGAGAGGCGAATTACCGAGTTCCATGGGAAAAATGCCTGCCGGTCGACCCAAAGCGAGATATTGTTAATGTTCAGCACCGTTTCATCCGGTCCGTTAAGCCCCGACGTCCGGCTGCTTTTGGCCAGCTGGCCGGCAGCCCAGCCACGGGCGGATTGGGGGAGTACTTTCTCCTGGGCCGAAAGTGGTAGCGCCGTCAGCAGGGCGGCGATGAGCAGGCTGGTGCGGGCATAAGAAGGCGTCATAGCCAAATCCTTCGGTTGATCAATTGGCGTGGTGAGCGCGGCGGCCGTGAATGTTCGCACCACCGGGTCAGCAAGCAGAATGAGTGCAATAAAAGCGTTCTGGCCATAATCAAGGCGTTGCCACGTATCATTGCGGCGGCAGTGGCGGGAAACCCACAGTGGGAGCTTCGACCGGTGGGGGACCATCCCCTCCCAGCGTGAGCGCGTAGACGCCGCCACCGGCTGCGGCCAGACCCAGCACGATCCAGAGCATACTCCGGCCGCGCCCTTGCCTTTGAACTACGGCGACGGGCTGCTGGGTGGCGGGTTGGGCTTGTTCCTCAGGTTGCAGCGCCTGCTCGCTTGGCTCCAGTGGGCCAACTTCAAACTCGACAATCTCCTTGGCAATCTCTACCATCTCTTCCAGCAAGCCATCAATTTCGCCCCGGTAGTCCCGGATGAATAAAGGATATATAACGGATGATCGAAGGGCAGTTGTTCAAATTCGATCGGGGGCGCAGACCTGTTCATGAATTCATTCCAGCTTATAGAACCGCCAATCAACTCGGAATTTGTTTCCGGTGGATGAATTATTATTGTTTTTCGCAGTTCTTCCAATCCGAAGACGATTTTAGCTATTTTATCAGAACAATCGTATTTTTTCCCGTTGTATCGATATTCAGCAACTGCGATCAATACTTTTGGCTTGATCTGCGAAAACCGGTCGAGAACGCCCTGAATTCCAAAGTCGGGTGAACATGAAGACCATACGGCTCCGATGCTTGAAGCTGCGAGCATTGCTATTACAGCTTCAGGTGTATTCGTGATATATGCGGCTACCCGGTCGCCTTTTGCAACGCCAAGCTCCCGCAATCCTGCTGCGCAAACGGATACTTTCTGATACAGTTCGTCATAGGTGATCCTACTTGTAATCCCGGTTTCGTCATGGGAGATTATCGCAGTGGATTTATCTCTAAAACGTAGTAAATTTTCAGCAAAATTCAGTCTTGCTCCTACAAACCACTTTGCTCCCGGCATAACGGGATTTGTAAGGATCTTGTCGTACTGCCTTGAGCAAATAATTTCTGCAAAATCCCAGACAGCTTTCCAGAAATCCTTAATTTCAGTAACTGACCAGTTGTACAGACCGGAATAATTTGTAATTGAGAGATTGAAATGGTTGTTGACGAATGTAATAAATCTTGAAAGGTTGGAATTGTCAATAAGGCGTTGAGAAGGAACCCAGAGAGGTCTACCTCCGCCTTTATGGGGTTTTGT
>JADFSS010000102.1 GCA_022560655.1 Candidatus Neomarinimicrobiota bacterium | reverse complement strand
TAATGATTGGGCCCTGAAGAAGCTGCTCCCACTGACCCAGGGCCTGGCTGTAGTGCTGCTGGCATGGATGACGATCACTTTCCTGAGCGCCGCGCTGCCCCCCAGCGTGACTGCCTACCACCGTTTTTTGGTTGCTTTCGACGCGCTGCGCTGGTATTTCTCCATTGCGCTGATCGTTGGTCTGGGGAGTTTCGTGCTCGCCTATAGCAGATCCAAGGATGAGAGCGAGCGGCGGCAGATTCGGTGGGTGCTGATGGGGCTGGGCATCTCCATTGCTGGTTTTATCCTGCTCTGGCGGATACCCTATGTGGTGCTCCGGCAGCCCTTAATCTCCGCTGAAATGGTAGTATTGCTGTCAACGGCTGCTCCCATCGCATTTGCTATCGCTATCGTCCGCTACCGTCTTATGGACATCGATCTGATCTTCTTCCGAAGCACCGTCTATTTCATTGTGATAAGTTTCCTTCTGGCCATTTATTCGGTGATCATCGGCGCGGTGGCCTTACTCAGTGAAGAGCTGACCATCCCGGTTGTATTGATCGCATCTGCACTGGCCGCCACGGTCGTGGCCGTGCTGTTTGAACCCACCAGACAACGGATTCGACGTTTTGTTGATCGCAGTTTCTTCAAAATCAGGTACGATTATGAAGTGGCTCAACGTGAGCTGGGTGAGGAAATTTCCCAGTGTGCAACGATTCCGCAGTTGGGAGAGCTTGTGATCAGGCGTCTTCGCGGGCTGATGCTATTGGAACAGGTTGGGCTGATCATGCGACCGGCCCCGGACGAGCCATTTGAGGTGGTGTTCCAGCATGATGGAGAATTATTCCGGGAACCGCAACTACGCTCCTTTTTGGAGGAGCAACCCGCTACTCAGCGATTACCTCTGGCTCGGGATGACCAGTCTGAGCCCGGCGCCCGTTACGCGCCTGCGGACCCGGATCATTTTCGCAAGCTCGGCCTGGCGCTTATAAACCCGATCAGCTCGGAGGGGGACGAGATCATGGGTTATCTCGCACTCGGCCCCAAAATGGATGGCACCAGGTTCTATGTGGAAGATTTTGATCTGCTCAATACGATTGGTACTCAGCTTGGGCAGGCGGCGGAGCGCATCAGGCTCCATGAGCGGCTTGTTCTGGAGCATGCCGAGACGACTCGATTAAAGGAGCTCAACCGCCTGAAGTCAGATTTCGTATCGAGCGTATCCCACGAACTTCAAACGCCCCTCACTTCGATCAAGATGTTTGCGGAGCTGCTCCGGGAGAAGTCGAAGGCCGGCTCCGGCAAGACCAGGGAGTATTTGGACGTGATCGTGGGTGAAAGCGATCGGCTCACTGCTCGCATCCAAAACGTACTTGATTTCGCCAGGGTGGAGCGGGGCGTGCGCGAATACAATTTTCAGACCGTGGATTTGGACCAATTGGTTTCGAAGGTTATCGAATCGATGCGCTACCAGTTAAACATGCAGGAATTCAAGGTTCAGGCCGACCTGAGGCTAAAAGATAAGGTGCTGATGGCCGACGCCGATGCGGTGTCGGAGGCGCTGACAAACCTGATCACGAACGCCATAAAGTACTCGCGGGACGTGAAGGAGATTACGATAGCGACGTTCGAGCGGGATGGACGGCTTGGAGTCTCAGTGGCGGACAAGGGCATCGGAATTGATGAGTCCGATAGGAAAGCCATATTTGAGCCGTTTTATCGCAGTGCAAAGGACGATGTCCGTCGAGGCTCAGGCACTGGATTGGGCCTTCCTCTGGTGAGCCACACGATGGCGGCGCACCGGGGCAGCATCGAACTGGAAAGTGAGCCTGGCGCGGGCAGCACGTTTACGCTGTTATTTCCAATGGAGCAGAAAGATTAACCGGATACTCATCATTGAAGACGACCCGGCAATCCTCAAGGGGCTAAGGGAAAACTTTATTGCGGAGCATTACGAGGTGGTCTCAGCCGCGGATGGAGATGAGGGCTTCCGGCTGGCTAAAACGGAGCCCTGCGATCTAATCCTTCTGGATCTGATACTTCCGGGAAAAAATGGAGCCGAGATTTGTCGAGACCTCCGGGCTGAGGGCAACGAGACTCCCATCTTAATGCTTACAAGTAAGAAGGAAGAGATCGATAAAATCCTGGGTTTGGAGCTGGGAGCTGATGACTACATGACAAAGCCGTTCAGCGTGCGGGAGCTGAATGCCCGCATCAGGGCGATTCTACGGCGGCCGGCCCGGCTTCGAAAGCAGATCGATGAGGTGTCGTTCGCTGATGTGCATATCGATTTCCGCGCGCAGGAAGCAACCAAGGGAGATCAGAAACTAGCCCTGTCTGCGAGGGAATTCGATGTGCTGAAATTTCTCATCGAGCATGAGGGTGAAGTCGTTACGCGTAACGCTCTGCTGAACGAAGTATGGGGCTATGAGGTTTATCCCAATACCCGGACAGTTGATAACTTTATCCTGTCACTGCGTAAAAAGATTGAAGATCAGCCCTCCAAACCTTCGCATCTGCTTACTGCCCATGCCGTTGGCTACAAATTCGTAATTTGATGCGACTGCCTGGGGCTAATTCAAATAGAACCCCAGGCCCAACTGGAACTCGAAGATCTGCAGGGTGAAATTGTCCCGCTCCTGTAAGAATCCACTCCCGCTCTCATAGGCGAAATAGTGCCGGGCCGGACGGAACTCGGCATACAGGAATTTCTTGTCCGCCAGCGGTGCCCTGACCCCGAAAAGGGCATGGAGACCCCATCCCAAGGTCATTGAATCCAGCGCAAGACTGCCCTCCTCCAGTGTCAGATTGGCAGGTCCGGGGTATTGGGACTGGACACTGTTCAGCAGGAGCCGCCCGCCGAGGCCCACATAGGGGCGCACAATCACTTTGGGCAGCCAGGCGTAGAAGGTGGCGCCCATTGACAGCGAGTGGAGCATCAGGAACCGGTCCGGAATATCCACGGAGCCTATTTCGATGGGCACACGGCCGATTCCAGGTACCACGACGTAGCCCTCGGCGTCGTAAGTGACCGTCTGCTCCTTGGTGTGATGCGATACCAGCGAAGCCTCAAATTCACCGCCCCAGCGCCCACCGCTCCCACCGATCCGGTAACCCAAAGCAGGAAAGGTGGTCGCCGTATTCACCTCGGCCGTGCCGGCCGTCCATTGCGGCGAGCTCTGTTCTCCCGTGTAGATGCTCTCCGCTTCAAAATCAATGATGCTTGCCGTGCTCACTCCGGCACCGACGAGCCGGTAAAACCTCCAGCTGCCCGGTTCTGCCCGCTGGGAAGCTGTCCGCAGGATGGTCACGTACTCCTTTGCGATCTGATCTGTCATGAACCAGCCCAGACCCAGGCCGGCGAGCGATATCCCGATCCAGGTGGCGGTGGCCCGCTCAGGCCCTTCGTCCTGGGTAATTGCGCTCCCCCCGAGCGTCACCCCCCAGATGAAAGTGTAGGGAGCCAAATAGGCCTCCGCAATGACGGTGCTCAACAGCAACTCCTTGAAGGCAGCTTTCGAGCTGTCCGGCCCGGCCGGACGCGCATCAAGGCTGCTGGCCGGAAACCCCATTGGCAGGGCCAAGTATAAAAGCATGACCATCAGCAACTGTTTGGCTAGCATGGTTCAATCCTCCTCGATTAGCGAAACATCCATCCCGTGCCCAGCAGGAATTGGAATGTCTGTAGGGTAAACTGGTCCCGCTCCCGCTGAAATCCATCACCGCTTATGATGGAGAAGAAATGCCGGGCCGGGCGAAATTCCAGGTAGACAAAGGTCGATGACGAGATTGGCACCCTGATGCCAATGGGCAGCTGGATTGACCACCCTAGGCTGGTGCTGTTGAGTGGCGCTCCCTCCAGTTTCAGGGCCCAGTTTCCAGGACCGGGATGATCGGATGTGACCCTGTTCATCAATAGAGCCACGCCAATGCCCACATAAGGCTGAACCAGCTTCGATGGTATGTGGATGTAGAAATTGCCCCCGAATCCCAGAGAGAACGTCCGCTGAAATCTATCGGGAATAGCCAACGTATCTATTTCTACCGCAAACCAAAAAGCCGTATCCGGCTGCACCACCCGGATAAAGCCTTTTATGTCATAGAACACGCTCTGAGCCAGCGTTCTATGGCTCAACGCCGAGATCTCCAGGTCACCGCCGAACCACTTTTTCCAGGCGCCCAGCCTCAGCCCCAGACCTGGGAACCAAGCCGCAGAATTGACCTCCGCCGCATTGCCCGCCCAGATGGGTTCCCCCGGCACCGGCCCCGATTTAAATACGCTCTCGGCGCGATAGTCCAGCAGGCTGCCAATGTTCCCGCCTGCATACACCATCAAGTAGCTCACCGCCTTGGAAGGATCCGTGGGCCAGTTGGAGGTCAGGGAACCCGCGGGTAGACCACGGAGCGCAAGGACAATCCGTTGCATGGCTTCGTCCGTATCGCGAGTGCTAAATCCCGACGCTCTTTTTGAAGCCTCCACCTGGCCCGTCTCCACGTCGACAATACGGACCGTGAGAACACGGACATCTTGAATCATGCCCGAGGTTCCCAGGAAAACTTTGCTAGCGTTCAAAAGTTGCCCGAGCCGAACGGCGTATTCCTCCTGTGTGACCCCCAAGCGCTGAAAGTCCTGTTCAGCAATAACCTCGTTCATCCGCTGCCTCTCCACCACTTGGTAGTCCCCGCTATTAACGAGCTCATCCCGGAGGTAATCCGTCATCAAGGCGGCATCCCCCGGCGGCACATTCTGGGGTTGAAGATCCAGGACAACCACGACCACCTGGTCCTCGGCTTGCGCGGCTGCAGCCAGGAGATTTTTCGGGGCGTAGACGGAAAGGAGCACCAAGGCCAGAAGGAACCATGGTGGGGGCCGACCGACTTTCAGGTCCCCCGCAACCTTTCTTGGCCTTGACCCACGCGTGTTAATTTTGACCCGGTTCATTTTCATATTGCCATCTTCGCTCCTGCCAAATTGCGCAATTGTGACTCTACCGTTGTCACGAAATTGTCACGTCCCTGTAAAACTTTCACCACCTTGAGCCTGAATACTGAGACTGTGGAATCTCGAGCCCATAGGGCTGACTGCCCGCGGAGAATAGCAACCCCGTATCCGGGGAAATGACGTTTGGTGTGACATCTTGCTACTTCAGCAGCACCATTTTGATGGACTTGGTGTAGCCCGGCGTGACCAAGCGGGCGATGTAGATGCCGGAGGGGACCTCACGGCCGCCCTGGTCCCTGCCATCCCAGATCGCCCGATGGTATCCCGGTTCCATTTGGCGATCTATCAGCCGTGCTACTACCCGACCCAAAAGATCATAGACCACCAATGAGACATCACTAACCCTTGGCAGGTCATAGCGGATTGTGGACACAGGGTTGAAGGGGTTGGGATAGGCCGGGTGCAGCATGAAGCCGTCGGGCAGTCCCGGCCTTTGGTGACTCACACTCAGCGGCACGATGTTGCCCTGTGAATTGGTTTTGATGAGCCACACATCATCAGAACCCGCACCATATGACCTGGTCGCCCCGGCAATCACGAAACCGCCATCGGCCGTCTGCTGGACCGAGTAACCGAAGTCAGGGGCGCTGCCCCCATAGGTGCGGGTCCAGCCACCGTTCCCCTGGGCGTCGGTGCGGATCAGCCAGACGTCGGCGTCGAGCGGGGTCCCGACAAATTCGATAAAGCCAAAGCCGGTCCAGCCGGTCATAACGAAGCCGCCGTCGGCAGTCTGCTGGACCGAGGTGCCAATATCCTCGTGGCTGCCCCCGTAGGTGCGCGTCCAGAGAGTGTCCCCTTGGGCGTCGGTGCGGATCAGCCAGGCGT
>JADFSS010000101.1 GCA_022560655.1 Candidatus Neomarinimicrobiota bacterium | reverse complement strand
GAAGCGTTAATCGTCGATTACCACACACCCGGGAGCAGACGATGACTGACTTGCTGGGCATAATCGGGATAGCCATCCAATTCGGTATGCAGAGTTCGATCTTCCAGTGCGGTGCGGATGATAAACAGAAGTGCATTCAACCCCCCGATGGCGAGAGCCCAGAATGAACCCAGCATGATGGAGACAGACACCTCGAAAAGGATCGTACCTACATAGCCTGGGTGACGCACAAAGCGGTACGGGCCACCCGTGACAACGTGATGGCCCCGCTCCTTCTGAATACGGACACCTTGGGAGAAGAAGGCATTGACCGCCGTGGCCCACGTTACAAGGAAGTATCCCACTGCAGCTACAACCGCGGCAATCACCTGAAAGAGCAGATCAATTCTTTCACTCCAGCCAAAGCGGAAATCCAGGCCAGCAACAATCAACCGTCCGATGGTACCGGCTGCGACGATACTCATGATGATCACGTCCCAGGATTTGGCCCCTTTCAACCGTCCCAGCCGCTCGGCGAGGAGATCTGGGCTGTGTGGTATTAGGATAATAGCGGTGGCGCTTACCCAGGCGAAGGTGATGCCCACGAGGACCCAGCCCATGATCCAGTCTATTCGGCCGGCAGCCAGGAAAAGAAAGACGCCCACCAATGCGGTACCCATGTACTCGCGCACCAGCCAACGCACGATGGTGATTGTGGGCACAGGTTTAGCCGCTTTGGATTCGGGTGCAATGATCGGTAGCCATGAATCAGCCTTGTTAGATCCAGCTGTTGGTTGGCATTCAGCTCTGCCTGGTCTCGCGGGCCACACCGATGGCTACCCCCACCGCCACGCCAATCGCTACGCCCATGCCTATGTTGTCCGTCGCCGCGCCGAGTGCCGCTCCAAGAGCGGCGCCCACGGTTATGCATGTAGCCATTGCGGCACGTCGCTTGCCCGTGTAATTAGCGCTGGCATCATTTGATGATTGCGGCTTTGGAAATAGACTTGCCAATAATGCTATGCCGACTATTGAAACGATGATTAGTGTATCGGCCAAAGTCTTTATTATTATCCTTAATTTTGGTCTAAGCGTAGGTGTCAGCTTTCTACTCGCGCATTACACGTCGCGCAGGCTCGTGTATCACCTTGGCGACTGGTGCGACCGCCCCCCACCCCGCCCAAGGTGGTAGCAGCGGACTACAAGGCGAACTGCAGTTGCAGCATGCTCTTGTTGTCGATGCCGGTGAGGCCGTAGCGGTAGTCGATGCCCAGCCGCAGGTTGCCCATAGCCAGGTAGTAGAGCCCGAAGCAGGCGGCGAGGGCGTTGTCGGAGATGACCGTGCCGTGGATGTGGGCCCCGTCCTCCTCGCCGGTCATGTCCATGCCCGCATGCTCGTCTGCGGCAGTGAACCGGACGCCGTCCAGGCGGGCGGTGAGGAAGATCTTGCGGCCCACCAGCTGGTCGTAGCCGACAAATCCGCCGACAAAGGCGCGCTCAACATCCTGGCCGTAAGCGGCGCTGGCATAGACGGTGGCGTCATCACCCCGGAGGTACAGCTCGCCATCGGCGCCGAGGCGGTAGTAGCGCCCGCCCTGCTCCTCAGCGTGGGCCATAGCGTCGTCGCCATGGTCGTCCTCAGCGGGGGCCGCCTGGATTCCGGCCAACATGAACAGGCCCACCGCGTAGTCGGGCTTTTTCCTGGTGATGCGGCCAAAGAAGGTGTTCACGGCGGGGGTGAAGGCGGTCTCGCCATTGGTCAAGGAAAGGGCGTAGTTGTAGCCCTCCTGGTTAGTGTCGTCCACCTCGCCCCAGTCGTCCTCGTCCGCCGCTGCGAAGGCAAAGGTGCCGTAGGCCTGCAGGCCGAACTGCGGGGCGGCCATGAGGCCGAAGTTGTCGCTGTTGGTGGTGGTGGTGTAGTAGAGGTAGTCGAGCTCGCTAACCTTGGTCTTGGACCAGGAGAACCACAGGGGCAGCTCGAACATGCCGGCCCGCAGGTGGACGGCATCCGAGGCGTTGAACTGCAGCCAGGCCTCATGGGGCATACCGGTTGTGAGACTCACCAGCTCATTGTCCTCCATCACGTGCTTGTGGAACCACCACGAGAGCTTGTTGCTCAGGGTGTTGCCGCCGCTGATGAGCTGCAGTTCGGAGAGGTTGACGCCGGCGGGTTTCTCGGCGTTGAACATGTCGACCTTGCCACGCAGGGCCAGTGGGAGGCTGCGGTAGAGGCGCTTAAGGCCGCCGTCATCAAAGGCCCCGGACGGCACGTTGTAGCCGATCTCCCGTACAGTTTTGCCGTAGGCCCGCAACTTGGGATAGACCACGTGGCACTTGCCGCACGAATTGCTCAGGGAGGCGTCGATCTTCTTGCCGAAACCTGGATAGGCGGCCAGTTCCACCGGGGCCAAAGCAGCGGCAGCGATGAAGAGACCCAGGAGTGTGCTAATCAATTTCACGGCGATATTTCCTTTACCGGTTTGTCACGGGCCAACCGTGATGGTGAATTTTTCTTCATGGGCGGCTCATCGTAAGGAATGAACCTTATCCTTGTACCTGGGTCGGTAGCATGCCGGGGGGGTGCGCCCCAGGCGACGTGGTTGACCTGATCCACTTCGGTCAGGTAGCGGAGCTGCGCCTCGCCCAGCTGTGAAATCGCAGCGAAAAACGCAGATAGCGTGACTCGTCGGAAACCAGTTTTAGACCCTTCCGTAGGCGCGCCTTGTCATCGGGAGTGATAGGACGCAGCAAGACCGAGCAGGTCTCCTCCAAACTGAACTGGAAAGCCGGGTCTTTCTGTGCAGACCCCGTTGCCGGCGAATAGGCTTGGGAAATCTCTGAAGTCTCCAGGGGGCGGTCTTCAGGAGTCAGGATCGCATGGGGTATGAGATATTGCATATTAGATCACACCGAAATGCCTTCCAAGTACGCACGTAACATCCAAGCCATCATTTCGTGCCTTTCCATCAATCCTGTCAGGAAAACGGCAATGCCCGTATTACCGTGCTTGTCCGCGCATGCTTCAAGGTCTTCCCTCAGGAACCGGATCATGGCTTCGTGAGCCGAGAGAAGGCTGGATACCATCTCCCGCGCATGCGAATACTCCCCCGGCTGCTCATCAAGCCTGGTATGCCGCAGGAACTCAGCCAGCGTTCCCAGCGACATTCCGCCAAGGGATTTGACGCGTTCAGCTACATAGTCAATTATTCTGTTCAAGTCGTTACACTGCACCTCAAAGAATCTGTGCAGATCATTGAATTGCGGTCCCGTAACATTCCAGTGGTAGTTCTTAGTCCTGATGTATAGCATGTTTTCATCAGAGAGCAGTCTGTTGAGGATCTCGATGACTGCGTCGCTATTGGTTTCTGTGATACCGATATCAACTTTCATCGCTGCTCATCCATTTCAATCATTTTGGGTTACGACCTACTCTGACCTGGCCGTCTCTATGCCCCATGGTCACGAGGCAATTTCACATTTGCTTTCATGATGTCCCATGATCGTCATCAGTTCACAAATTGATCTTCGTCAACTGGCGCTCATTATTAACTTGCCCTGTGATGGGTATGATCAAAGGCGAGCACCAACTGGGACCCCTGAGTTGTCTTCAGCCCCGCTAGACTGTACGATCTGCCCAGTCCGGCACTTAAGCGCCTTCAAAAGCCTTGAACCCGAGCTCGTGGATTTAGTCAATGACCAAAAAAGGTCCAATCTTTATCGGAAGGGACAGATCGTATTCTATGAAGGCAATCCTTCCTATGGCCTCTTTTGTCTCAACTCAGGAAGGGTGAAGCTCTTCAAGACGACGGCGGAAGGTAAAAGGCTTACACTAAGGATTGCAGAACCAGGCGATCAGTTGGGTTACCTCTCCCTCCTATCGGGTCAGCCATATTCCGCAAGCGCAGAGGCACTCGAAGATTCAGTTATCTGCTTCATCGACCGCAAGATCATATATCCAATCCTATCGGAGCAAAAAGACGTGAGCTGGGCAATCCTCCAAAATCTGGCGAAGGAAATGATTGTAGCTCAGGATCGAGCCATTGATATCGCGCATCGATCCGTCAGGGAGCGCATGGCGGGATTACTCCTCTTGCTGAAAGTGAAGTACGGTCGTGAGCATGAGGAAGGTATGCTCCTGGATCTCAAGCTCTCACGGAGCGAGCTTGCCGACCTAATCGGTATTTCGGAAGAGACAGCGGTAAGGGTTCTGACTGATTTTCGCGAAGAACTCTTAATTAGGGATCAAAATCGTCAAATTCTAATTCTTGCGCAAGAGAAGCTCTCCGATATCGCTGGTTTCTTGGACTAATCGCCGTGTTGACCTGGCCCCCAAAAGTTGGCCCAGACCTTGAGTTAGTCATTAGGCTAATGGAAGGGAGCGAGGTCCATGACCTGGAAGAGGTCCAACCCCGAACAGATCATCCGCAAGCTGCGTGAGGCTGAGCTGCTCATCAGCCCCGGGATGACGGCCATCAAGCTCTTGGCGGAAAGAGATTTCGGGGCGGGGGCAGTGGCAGACGACGATCGAATGACGGGCATCCTCACGGAAAGGGACTAGGCCGGAAGCCTGCTGCTGGAAGGCGAACCGGGGGGAGACCTATGCCGGGATCGGGTGTAAGCGCTGTGGCAGGCGGTTCGGTACTTCGCGATCTGCCTTAGAACTTCTCCCCTTTCTGCTCCCGCAGATGGCTCCCTACCGGGCGGATGCGGCCCCATAGCGTGTAGATAAGTCCTAATATGGAAGCCACCTGAACGAGTGCCATAGTTAGTCCAGCCAGTTGCAGACCCCTGGAGACTTGCAGCCCAGCTGCAATTTCGAGGATGAAGCGCAATAGAGTGCTGCCGGCAAAAAACCAATATATCGTGCGCACAAGCGCGGGATTGTAGCGTGTATCCTCCTGCGTAGGCCGGGGGAAAAACCAGATAGCCACACCCAGTATCATCATCATCATGCCCCCCACCAACAAGATGTGGGTATGCGCGGATATGAGGGTAGTAGGGAGTCGCCAGCCAAAGAGTGGCGCAGCGTACAGGTAGATCCCGGCGAAAATTCCCAAGGCGAAAAACATAAACGCCGTTTTGATGAAATAGCGGGCGGTGGTGTGCATGATTGGGCGCTTAGGTGTACGTCGTCAAAGCAGTTTGAGCTACTTGGGTTTAAAACTAAGAGACACATTTCACCTTTCCAAGGCTTAGCTGGCGCCTCAACTGGCAGCCATGGCTCTGATCGCGGTACGCATGGACTCGTATGCCAACACGCCCACGAGCAGAAGCTGGTTAGCCCGGAACTACCAGCATGGGAGCGACACTCTAGATCGCTCATTTCATGTGCTCCAGAGTAGTGCGATCCTTGCGTCTATTTTGGCGCGGTGAAGTCACAACTATCACGATATCAGGATCGATGACGGTAACCAGGCTGAAATGAATGGTGACCTCATCGTGGGTCTTGAGCATGCCTAAGAGAGCAACCGGTGGGCTGACGCCAACCGCGCTCATGCGCATGGGCAGCTGGCCCTCTGCGAGTAGCAGACCGTCTGCCTCGAGGCTGACGGCTACCGTCATTTCTACAGTGATGGTTTCTCCGGCTACGGTCAATGCACCTATCGTCCTGAACTTAAACTGACCGTCTATACCATCGGCACGGCCCACCAGCTCGGCCGATAAAAGCTGGTAGTGAATCCTCGGCTGCAGATTGGCCTTGAGGGCATCCCGGGTGATTTTATCCATGATCCGGTGGCCGCTCCTGATCCCACTGATGGGTATGAACACTTCAACCCGGGGTGAATCGTTGACCGCGAAGCCGGCTGCTCCCAGGCCGGTTCCCAGGTAACCGGCGAACAGCGCCCCGGTGTTGATGAATCCCTGAATCTCGGTGGCGTCACTACGCCAAGCGTGTAC
>JADFSS010000100.1 GCA_022560655.1 Candidatus Neomarinimicrobiota bacterium | reverse complement strand
CCGATAACGACCACGTCCTGCCCGAAAGCTAGCACCGTGGTCTCCATTTCGAAGTTCTCCTCAACCGCGACGCCCGGCGTCAGGCTCACGCCGTTGCGCTGAATGAGCTTGTAGCCCATGTAAGAGACCTCCAGGTCATAGCTCCCCGGGGACAGACCCTCAATGATATAGCTGCCATCCAGGCCGCTGGAGGCACCGGCGTAGGTTCCTTTGACCAGCACGTTCACACCCACCAGCTGTTCGCCCGTCTGGCTGTCGACGATGCGCCCCCTGAGCAACGTTCGCTGCTGCCCCGCCAAGCATGCAACCGAGAGCAAGATCAGCAGTGTGCACTGCTTCATTGCAGGAACCTGTTTCGAAACGCCCACGAAATGAATTTACCCCCTGAACCGTTTCCTTCCAGCAAGGGAATTCCGCCGCTGTGAAAGGGCACGGAAAAGAAGATGACTTTGCCCGCCTCCGGGGTGAGGGGCGCGCGGTGATCATACTCTCCCGCCACCACCGGCTCTCCAGTCCAGAGATCGCCGTCCTGCGGGGGCTCCAGGCGGTAAAGCACCTCAAAGGTCGGGCCGTCCACGGGATCGATTCCGGCGGCGAGGCTTTCGAAGCTGCGGATGCGAACGGCGATGAGGGCTGATATCTCCAGGTTCAGGCTGGGCGAAAGGGCTGAGTTCAGAACCTTGCCCGGCAGGAGCCGGCCGGTGGGGTTAATGGCGCTGGTGGAGCTCAGCGGGAACCAGAAGAAACTGGTGTCCTTGATTTCGGTCACGTTAATGAACAGATTGCCCCCGTTGAGCACAAAGCGGTTGATGGCATTGGAGGCGGCATTGTAGGTCTCTATGCCCGTATAGCCGGTGTACCAATAGGCGTGCTCGAAATAGCCCAGGGTGGCGGTGATGTCGGTCTCTGAGAAGGGCAGTTCCCGGCCTATCTCCCAGACAGAATAGTTGCCCGGCCCGATGCCGGGGATGGTGTCAAAAATGCTCCGGTACCAGGCCAGTGCAACGTTGCCGTTGTCCTGGTGAAAGTCGTCCACAATAACGATATTGCCCACCACCGGCAGCACCCGCCACGTGTTGGGGCCGGCCTCATCCAGGGAATCGGGGAACTGGATAATGGGGCTCTCCGCACCGGCGATATCCTGGGTCTTCACGTAAAAGGTATGCAAACCCGGGGTCAGGTTGGTGAGCGTCACGCTGCTGTGCGCGGCTGCACTCAGAGCCAACCACGCTCCCGCGGACGTGTCATCCAAGGCATAGAACACCGAGTCCACCGTTTCCAGACCGTCAGAGTCAGTAATATCCCACACGAAAGTGCGCGTGGGGAAGGTGGTGTACTCAGCACTGGGGTCGGGGACGATGGGATTGCTCCGGAAGCGAAACCCGATCTCCGGTGGGGAGTTCTGCACCGGCAGGACAATCGTGGCAGGCGTCTCATCAGTCAGGCTGTCGTTGTCGACGGCCGCCACGGCAAAGGTAAACAGGTCAAAGGCCGTGCGGATGGGCACGACAAATTCGCGGGACTCCTCGGTCGTGTAGGTCCAGGCCGTATCCGTGCTCCAGCGGTAGCGGTAACCCACCACCTCGCCGTCGGAGTCTTCGCCCCACCAGTGCAGCGTCTGCTGGCTGGCCAGCACGGTCTGCAGTGCGTTGAACACGGTGTCCAGCCCCTCGGCAGGCAGAGCAGTATCGGCCTCGAAATAGTAAGTCCTGGCGGTGTCGCACTCAGTCATGGATGTCAAATCGGCACAGACGATGCTGTCGATGCGCACGTAAATGACTGACTGGGAGGAGATGCTCAGGTAGGTTTCCGGCCGCAATAAACCGAGGGCCGGTTGCGATGGCAACTCCTCAAACAATGAGCAACTTGTGGCCAGGATCGGAAACAGCCATAGGATACGTTTGTGCCTGATCTATATCACCGTATGTCAGCAAGCGGCATGGTTGCCTCACAGCTGCCCCACCCATGTGCATGCAGATAGCGCTGTGCCCCCCGGAGAAGCTCCCACGAGGGGTTGTTTCCATTACTTGGATGTGAAGTTTACCCTTGACGCTAGCTAAAATCAATTCCCGAGCGCAAATCCCTCGCGCGGTTTACAATCTCGGGGAAAGGATGGCGCAGCACGCCGGGAGGGGAGCTTGCCGCCGGCCAACCGAGAGGGCTAAGAGCGACGCCTCAAGAGATTCAGCTGCCTACGCCCAGGAAGGCCGTCGCCTTCTTCAGCCCTTGGGCCAGGCGGTCGACGTCGTCGGGAGTATTGTAGAGGTATAGGCTGGCTCGGGAAGTCGCAGCCACCCCCAGCCGCTGCATGAGGGGCTGGGCGCAATGATGCCCTGCGCGGATGGCGATGCCCTCCTGGTCCAGCAACTGGGCCAGGTCGTGTGGGTGAACGCCGGCGAGATTAAACGACAGGGCACTGTTGGCGGTGGGTTCGTGACCGTAGAGCGTGATGTCAGGCAGGGCGCCAAGCACCGCTCTGGCGTAGCGGGTCAGTCGGTCGCCATACCGCTGGATGTTCTTCATGCCCAGCCCGTTGAGGTAATCGATGGCGGCACCCAATCCTACTGCCTGGGCGATGCTGGGCGTTCCAGCCTCAAATTTGAACGGAATATCCTTCCAGGTGGCCCCCGCCAGCGTCACCGTTTCGATCATCTCGCCGCCCCCATGGAACGGTTCCATCGACTCCAGCAGCGCTGTCTTGGCATAGAGCACCCCCACACCGGTTGGCCCCAGCATCTTGTGCCCGGAAAAGGCCAGGAAATCACAATCCAGCGCCTGTACATCAATGGGGAAATGGGGGACGCTCTGGGCGCCATCCAGCAGCACCAGGGCGCCCACCTCCCGGGCCCGGCGGATGATCTCCTCCACCGGGTTCACGTTACCCAGCACATTCGATTGGTGAACCACGGTCACCAGCTTCGTCCGCTCGGTCAGCAACGTGTCCAGGCTATCCAGATCCAGGCTCTGGTCGTCACGTAAGGGGATGTGCCGCAGGGTGGCGCCCCGCTCCCGCACCAGCAGCTGCCAGGGCACCATGTTGCTGTGGTGCTCCATTTCGGTTGCGAGGATTTCGTCCCCCGGCCCCACCGAGTGGCGCCCCCAGGCATAGGCCACCAGATTGATGGATTCGGTGGTGCCCCGGGTAAAGATAATGGAGCGCCAGTCCTTGGCATTGATAAACTCAGCCACCTTTTGCCGCGCCGATTCATAAGCCTGGGTGGATCTCACGCCCAGCTCATAGATGGCTCGGTGGACATTGGCGTTGTCAGACTCGTAGTGCTCCCGTACCGCGTCGATGACCTGCTGGGGTTTTTGGGAGGTTGCAGCACTGTCCAGGTAGGTCAGCGGTTTGCCGCGCATGGGTTTGCCCAGGAGAGGAAAATCGCTCTGGACGCGCTGCATGTCCCACGGCGGCTCAGGTCGGCCCGTCTCCGACATGGAAACGCTCGCCTGGGCTTGCGGCGGCGTGCCTTGGACAGCCTGGCCTTCTACCATCATCTTGTCCCCTTTCGGGCTGCTACATCATGCCCAGCTGCAGCTGGGCAGCATCAGACATCATACTTTGATTCCAGGTGGGTTCCCACACCAGCTCCACGTTGGCATCCGCAACACCCGGTACAGTCAAAACACCCTGCTTGACATCTTCGGCAATGGAGGTACCCATCCCGCAGCCAGGCGCCGTCAGGGTCATCTTGATGACCACCCGGTGGCCGGCCCCACCTTCCACCGGCGCAATGGCCAGGTCGTAGATCAGACCCAGATCGACAATGTTGACCGGTATTTCCGGGTCGTAGCACTTGCGCAGCTGGTCCCAGATGAGACTTTCGTCCGGTTTTTCTCCGGCGGCCAACTCAGGTTCGGTACTCTCCGGTCCGGCCAGCTCCTTGCCCAGCGCGTCAGCATCCTGGCCATCGATGCGCGCCAGGCGGCCCAATACCATCACGGTGTAGCTCCCCCCGAGCGCCTGGGTGATGACCACCTCTTCCCCCTTTTTGAGGGTGATTTTCTCGCCGTAGGGGATCAGAATCGCGTCGCAGTCGCGTTGAATAGTGGCTAATTCGCCGGTATGCATCTGGTCATCTCGCTGGTATCCTATTCCGTTACAATTGTTGCTTCCGTGCCATTCAAACTGGCTGCCATCGTCCGCCAGGGCAGCATGGCGCATTTGACGCGGATGGGGTATTTGTGCACGTTGGCCAGGGCCGTCAATTTGCCCAGCTTTTCGGACAGCACTTCTCCCGTCGTCGCCATGTGCTGGAAATGCTCCAGCAGGTCCAGGGCTTCGGTCTTCGATTTGCCCTTGAGAACCGTCGTCATGAGGGACGCGGTGGCCTGGGAAATGGCGCAGCCCGAGCCCACAAATCCTATGTCCCGGATGACGTCATCTTGCAGCTGGACATAGAGGTCAAGCAGGTCACCACAGAGGGGGTTCTGCCCGCGGGCCCGTTTGTTGGCCTGTTCGACGACGTGCGCGTTCAGCGGGAAATTGCCCGGCGCGCGTTTGACCTGCTCGAGAGTTTTCCTGTCCCTGTGCTGATCATCTCGGGAAACCACGATCCACTCGAACCGGGATCTGTCTGGGATGCAGCCCCCTGGAATCAAGACATGACGAACAGCGTGCGCGTTCTGCGTCGCCGGGAGCCGTATCGTGATCTTCCCGGGGTAACACTCTTCCCCTGCCCGGTCTTCCGGAAAACGTCGTACGATGATCCCACTACTTGGATTGGCAACCATCCACGAACAGACGACGGAATACGTATCGGCATCGCCCATGGCAGCGTGATGGACCGGCCCAACCTGCCGGAGGAGCGCCGCACCACGATCGCCCAGGAGACGCTCGACATTTACGCTCCGATTGCCAATCGGCTGGGGATGAGCAAGCTCAAGAACGAGCTCGAGGAACTGTCGTTCCGGTACATCGAGCCGAAGGCCTACGAGGCCCTCCGGTCCAAGGTCGAGGGCAGACGGACGTTCGCGGAGGGCGTGATCGAAGAGCTGACCGGGAAGATCCGCGCGAAGCTGGAAGATGCGCAGGTGCCCGTTATCGATCTCGACGGACGGATCAAGCGCCTCTACAGCATTCACCTGAAGCTGAAGCGCCAGAAGATCGATCTCGAGCGGGTGTACGACTTCGTCGCATTGCGCGTGACCACGCAATCGGTCAGGGACTGCTACGCGGCGCTTGGCATCATCCACCAAACATGGTCACCCGTGCCGGGGCGGATCAAGGACTTCATCGCGATGCCGCGGCCGAACGGGTATCAGTCGCTGCACACCTCAGTCATCAGTGAGCACGGCTTCCCGTTCGAGGTCCAGATCCGGACCGAGGAGATGCACCGGCGCGCCGAAGAAGGCATTGCGGCGCACTGGAAGTACAAGGAAGGCCGCGTCGGCGATCGGCGCGATGAGCGCAATTTCCAGTGGATGCGCCAGCTGCTGGAGTTCCAGCAGGAGGTCGGGGATCCGGAAGAATTTCTCCGGAACCTCAAGATCGACCTGTATCCCGAAGAGGTCTACATCTTCACGCCCAAGGGCGAGGTCAAGTCGTTGCCGCGCGGCGCGACCGCTGTGGACTTTGCGTACAGCGTGCACACCGACGTCGGCAACCAGTGTGTCGGAGCTCGCATCAACGGCAGGATGGTCCCCCTGCGGACGCGGCTCGAGAACGGCGACATCGTCGCCATCGTCACGCAGGCCGGGCACAAGCCGAGCCGCGACTGGTTGACGTTTGTTGCGACCTCTCGCGCACGGAGCAAGATCAGGCACGTGCTTCAGGGGGAGGAGCGCGCGCGCAGCATCGAGCTCGGTCGGCGCCTGTTCGAGAAGCAGGCGCGGCGTTTCGATCTGAATCCCAAGACGATTCTGGAAAGCGAGGAACTCGCGAGGTTCGCTACCGAATACGGCGCGCAGAAGGCGGACGAGCTGCTGGCGCACATCGGCTACGGTAAGTTGTCGGCGCGGACCGTGCTTCAGAAGGCGGTTCCCGCCCGCGTGCTCAAGGAAAAGCCGCCGGAATCAGGTGTGGTGTCGGCGGTCAAGCGGGTGCTGCGATCAGACG
>JADFSS010000099.1 GCA_022560655.1 Candidatus Neomarinimicrobiota bacterium | reverse complement strand
GCCAGGCCTTCATCGTAGGCCATGCGCTAGGCCGCCCTCAATTCTCTTCCGCGACGGGATCGTTCCAGATTCTACGGGCGATGCGCCAGCTGCCATCGGCGCCCTTCCGCAGCACTGACAGATAATTCCCTGCATTGCTGTAGGTCACGCCATCATACTCGAAGGCCAGTTCGCTCCGGCCCCAGACGATAGCCTGGCCCGGCACCCCCTCTAGACCCGTGATCGAGTTGGTGAGGTGCGTTACGACTGTAGGCGGCGCGTCGGGTGGAAACCAGAACAGACGAATGGCCTCAGTGCCCACAATGGGGTCAACCCCATGGTGCGGGATCATGATGGCATCATCCGTAAGGGTCGCCATCACGGCATCAGCATCGTTGGCCAGCCAGGCATCCACATACGCCTGCTGCGCCGCTTTGACCGCATCGATCTCCGCCTCCGATAAGCCATTGCCACTACTACAGGCGCTGAAGGCCGCCAATAAGAGTGTGGCCAGGGCAATCGGTATGAATTTGATCATCGCTCCAACTCCCTCATCCAGGTTACCCGCCCATTGTTTTCTTCAGCCACCACGCTCTACGCTCCACGCTCTACGTCATCTTGTTCCTTACATACTCCGCCACCTGCTCCAGCGCCACCCGCTCCTGGGCCATGCTGTCCCGCTCCCGCACTGTCACGGTCTGGTCCTCGGTGGTCTGCCCGTCGATGGTGACGCCGAAGGGGGTGCCCGCTTCATCCTGCCGTCGATACCTCCGGCCGATGGAGCCCCCGGCGTCATAGAAGGCGGCGAAGTCGCCCCGCAGGTCGTCCACCAGCTTCCGGGCCAGCTCCGGCATGCCGTCCTTGTTCACCAGCGGGAATACCGCCACGGTGATGGGCGCCAGGGCGGGCGCCAGCCGCAGCACCACCCGCTGCTCGCCCTTGACTTCCTCCTCGTGGTAGGCGTCCGCCAGCAGGGTGAGGACGGTGCGGTCCACCCCGGCGGAGGTCTCCACCACGGCGGGCAGGACCGACTGGTTCAGCTCGGGGTCGAAGAAGGCCAGCTTCTTGCCGCTGAACTCCTGGTGCCGGGAGAGGTCGTAGGTGCCCCGGTCGGCGATGCCCTCCAGCTCCCCCCAGCCCGGTGAGCCGTCGGCCTGCTGCATGAAGGGGAACTGGTACTCCACGTCGTAGCAGGCTTTTGAATAGTGGGCCAGTTCCTCGGCGCTGTGGGGCCGCAGACGCAATTTGGACGGCGTGACACCCAGGGCCAGGTACCAGTTCAGGCGCAGGTCCGCCCAGTACTCCAGCCACTTGGTGGTCTCGTCGGGCCGGACGAAGTACTCCAGCTCCATCTGCTCAAACTCCCGGGTGCGGAAGAGGAAATTGCCGGTGGTGATCTCGTTGCGGAAGGCCTTGCCCATCTGGGCGATGCCGAAGGGCAGCTTGGCCCGGGCCGTGCTCTGCACGTTGAGGAAGTTCACGAAAATGCCCTGGGCCGTCTCCGGGCGCAGGTAGGTCACGGACGCCTCGTCCTCCGTGGGCCCGATATGGGTCTTGAACATGAGGGCAAAGTCACGTGGTATGGCCCAGACCGCTTCCTTGCCGTTGTCCAAAATCCCAAATCGATTCAGATCGGAGTCCACATCCTCACTCAACACTCGATCAACGATGATTCTGATGAATTCATACCTGTATTCTTGCCTAAATATCTCAAACATCATTCTTTTTTCGTCTTCTAAGTCATCCAAATCCATCATCCAATTATACCCAACACCATCGGCGGGATAGGCCTCCTGAACAGATCTGTCCAAATCACCCCTTTTTATCAGTGGCACAAATACCTTCGCTAGCTCGTCAATCACACCATCTGTTTGCTGCTCTAGCAAGTGATCCAGCCGATGGCGCCTGTTGGTCAATTTGTTCTCCACCATCAAGTCGTGAAACTGCTCCACGTGCCCCGAGGCTTCCCACACCTTGGGGTGCATCAGGATGGCCGCGTCCATGCCCACCACGTCCTCCCGCGCCGTCACCATGTCCCGCCACCAGCGGTTCTTCACGTTGCGCTTCAGCTCCACCCCCAACGGGCCGTAGTCCCAGGTGGACCCCAGCCCGCCGTAGATTTCACTGCTCTGGAAGACGAATCCCCGGCGCTTGGCCAGGGAGGTGAGCTTGTCCATGAGAGACGGTTGATTGCCCATGCTTGGAATCTATCCCGTAAATCTGGGTTCCGAGGAGCGAAAAGCGAAAAGCGAAAAGCGCATGAACAAAAGTCTTAGCTTGCCCACCTGCTATCAATGGTTGGAAGACACCACTGCTCTGGAGTGGACATCATTTTTGTCAATCGAGCACCAATATGATCATAGTTATCCACGAGCTCATCATAGGCCTGCTTTTCAAGATAGCCACACTCCAGGGCCATATCTAGCCAAACAATGGTTTCAGCCGCTTCAGCGTCCGCATCGCTCAGCTTGCTGACGAAAGCCGCCGGATAGCGTCGTTTCCGCCAAGCTTCAGCGATATTGGCACATACTGACCTTGAAGATCGGCGAATCTGATCAACCAAGGAGTAGCGCTCGTCTCCGGGAAACCGCTTTGTGTGTTCAAATATTTGCGAGGACGACTCGAAGGCGTTTTGGTAAGCATGCAGCTCTTTGAAATCCCTAACCCTTAAGTCCGTTGCCTTCTCCCCGTTCGCTTTTCGCTTTTCGCCCCTCGATCATTTCTTTTTCCTTCGCATCCCTCGCCGCTTCCCCGGCCCCGCCGCCGCCTTGGCCGCCAGCCGCTTGACCGCCTCGTCCAGTTCCATGGTTTTGGGCTCCTCTCCCTTCTTCAGCGACACGTTGGTCTTGCCGTCGGTGATGTAGGGACCGTAGCGGCCTTCTTTAATCACAATCTCCGCCCCCGTATCGGGATGGCTGCCCACGGCCTGGAGGACCACGCTGCCCGCGGTCGGCGCCCGCTTTAAGATCTCCAGGGCCCGCTCCAAATCCAGCGCCAGCAGGTCCTCATTCTTGGGCAGCCGCCGGTTGGTCCCGCCGCTCTTCAGGTAGGGCCCGTAGCGCCCCAGGTCGGCCAGCACCGGCTCCCCCGTCTCCGGGTGCTTGCCCAGCTCGCGGGGCAGCGCCAGGATCTCCAGCGCCACCTCCAGGCTCACATCCTCGGGCTGCATGTTGGGCAGCAGCGACTTCTGCTTGCGCTTGTGCTCATCGTCGCCCAGCTGCAGGTAGATGCCGAAGCGCCCTTTCTTCATCAGGACTGCCAGCCCCGTGTCGGGTTCGTGACCCAGCTCCTTGGGATACTCACTCCCCCGCCGGATGAGCTCCAGCGCCCGCTCCACCGTAAGGTCCGCCGGTGCCACGTCCGGCTCCAGGTTGGTGCGCTGGTCGCCATACTCCAGGTAAGGACCATAACGCCCGATGCGCACGGTCACCGGCTCTCCGTCCACCTCACCCACCGGGATGGTGCACACTTCCCGGGCATCGATGGGGTTACCCAGCAGCTCCTTGAGCCCCTGGGAATCGTTGTCGCCGAAATAGAAGGCCTGCAGGTAGGGCAGAGATTCCCGTTCTCCCCGGCTGATTTCGTCCAGCACGTCTTCCATGCGCGCCGTGAACTGGTAGTCCACCAGGTGGGCAAAGTAGCGCTCCATAAGGCGCACCACCGCCACCGCCATGAACGTGGACACCAGTGTGCCGTTCTGTTTCACCACGTATTCCCGGCGCTGGATGGTCTCCATGATGGCGGCGTAGGTGCTGGGCCGCCCGATGCCTAACGACTCCAGCTCCTTGATGAGCGTGGCCTCCGTGTAGCGTGCCGGCGGCTTGGTTTCGTGGCTCCGGGGCTCCAGTGCGCTGGCCGTGAGTGCGGCGCCTCGGGCTAGAGCGGGCAGGGTCGTTTCGCCGTCCTCATCCTGGCCCTCGCCCTGCCCATAGGCCGCCAGATAGCCGGGGAACTCCACCACCTTGCCCGTCGCCTGAAAGAGCGCGCCGGAACCGGCCGCGCCTCTGCCGGCACTGATCTCCACCGTGGTGTGCAGAATACGGGCGGGAGTCATCTGGCAGGCCAGCATGCGCCGGTAAATGAGCCCATAGATCCGCTGCTGGTCGCGCTCCAGGCTGGCAAGCTGGTCGGGGTGGCTGAAGCTAGCGCCGGCCGGCCGGATGGCCTCATGGGCTTCCTGGGCGTTCTTGACCTTGGTTTTATAGACCCGCGCCTTGGCCGGCAGGTAGGCCGGGCCGAATTTCTCCCCAATCAGTTTACGGGCTGCGGCCAGCGCCTCCTGCGAGAGCGAGGTGGAGTCGGTGCGCATGTAGGTGATGTACCCCCCCTCGTACAGTCGTTGGGCCGCTTGCATGGTGCGTTTGGCGGAGAAGTGCAGCTTCCGGTTGGCCTCCTGCTGCAGGGAGCTGGTGGTGAAGGGGGGCGCGGGGTGCGACTGGCTGGGCTTCTCCTCCAGTGCGCTCACCTGCCAGGCCTGCCCTTGCAGTTGCTCCGCCAAACGGGTGGCCTGCACCTCATCCAGCCGGAGCGCCGCCTGGCCGGCGGCCTTCAAGGCGCCCGTCGCCCGATCAAAGTCCTTTCCGTTTACCAGCCGCTGGCCATCCACCGCCACCAGGGCGGCGTTGAAGCTGGCCTCCCGTTCGGTGGCAAACTGGGCCGCCAGGTCCCACCATTGGCTCACCGCAAACTTGGCCCGGGCGCGCTCGCGCTCCACCAACAGCCGCACCGCCACGCTCTGCACCCGGCCGGCCGACAGCCGTGGGGCGATCTTGCGCCACAGGATGGGCGATATTTCGTAGCCCACCAGCCGGTCCAGGATGCGCCGGGTCTCCTGGGCCTTCACCAGCCGCATGTCGATCTCCCGGGGCTCCTCGAAAGCCTGGCGGATGGCCCGCTCGGTCACCTCGTGAAACACCAGCCGGTAAGTGGGGACTTTGATTTTCAGTACTTCCATCAGGTGCCAACTGATGGCCTCCCCTTCTCGGTCGGGGTCCGTGGCTAAATACACCCTGTCAGCCTGCTTGACGGCCTTTTTAAGCTGGGAGATCACCTTTTTCTTATCTTCGTAAATTTCGTAGGTTACCTGGAAATCCTTGCTGGCGTCTACACCCAGGTTCCGCTCAGGCAGGTCCCGGATATGGCCCACCGAGGCGGCGATGTGGTATTCACCACCGAGAAACTTCTCCAGAGTCCGGGCCTTCGAAGGCGACTCGACGATGACCAGCGCTTGTTTGTCCATTGACTTGGGTGCCATTTTCAGGCAGGAATCTTGCCCGGCCCGACCCGATTACACAAGGGAAAGTTTTGACGGAGGGAATCTCCGCCCCGTCGTCGCCACCCTTGCGATGACGGTGACCCGCCCCTGACGGGCCGCCATGTCATTTGCCGCTTGACAGACGCCCGCATGGCACTTATCATAAGGTCTCATGGAAATCATGACATGACCCTCCGCATCTCTCGCCCCCTTGCCCTCCTCCTGGCCCTCTGGGGTCTAACGCCTATCTATCCCCAGATCGTCCCCGCCTTTCCCGTCGACCCCGGTACTGCCGACGACCAGCGCCGGCCGGACATCGCTGTGGGCGAGGATGGTAGTTTTACAGTAGTCTGGGGCGCCGCTGTCTACGGCGATGTCTATATGGCGATCTATGATGCTCTGGGAAACGCTTCGAGGGAGCCCTATAGCATTGATGATTCAAATGGCCTGGTTGGATATCTGGCCGCCCCGAAGATTGAGACCTTGGGCGACAATGTTGTCGTAGTTTGGCAGGCCAACTACCACGATCCCGGCAGCGAATCCAACGTCGGCGGCCGATTATTTACTCGCGCTGGAGATCCTATCGGTCGTGGATTATTCCAAGATTTTGATCAGTTGGGAGACTATCGCCCCCAGGTTAGTTACATCAATGATAGCACCTTCTATCTCGCTTGGGGCAGCTCGCGGTACGGTACGCCCTCACAGGCGGATATTTACGGTCAAATCATGACCAATTCCAGGCGGCGCATTGGCGATGTCTTTGTTGTCAACAACCACACCGATCCGGAAGTGGGTCACTACAGTCACAGGATTGCGGCCTCTCCAAGCGCAAATCGGGGCATAATAGTCTGGTATGATAACCGGACTGGCCAGC
>JADFSS010000098.1 GCA_022560655.1 Candidatus Neomarinimicrobiota bacterium | reverse complement strand
CGAAGGTGCCGTCAATGATCTGCACGATGACAAAGGCGATGCCGCCATAGAAGGCCGCCACCCGGAACACCTGGCGGCGCTTGAGCTCGGCGAGAAAGGTGGATAGTCTTGACTGCTGGGGCATTGTGGTAAGGCTGTGTTAAGGCCAAATATACGGGCAGCGTGTCGGGATAGCAAAAGCCCTCAAGGCAATCACCCTGGGGGCTCCCTACCGGTGGCTGCTGGTTTGTGCCTACCTATGCTTCTAAGGTGTTCCTAAGTATAATGACCGTGGTCCGATGTCGCCAGACCGATGATCCGGCAACCTACCGACAGTAGGACGGGCAGCGTATCCGGCAGGTATCCGGGTGGTAGGCTATTTCAGGCCTGAAAGGCGGGCTTTGCTACTTCAGCAGCACCATCTTGATGGACTGGCTGTAATTGGGCGTCACCAGACGGGCAATGTAGATCCCGGAGGGGAGCTCCCGCCCGTCTTCGTTTCGGCTGTTCCAGGTCACTCTGTGGTAGCCTGGCCCCACGCGTGCATCTACCAACGTCGATACCTCTCTGCCCCGTAGGTCATAGATCACCAGCTTGACAAGGGCTCGCTGGGGGAGATCATATTGCAATGTGCTAACGGGATTGAAGGGATTGGGATAGTTCTTGTGGAGTAATAGCTGCCGAGGCAACGCGGCCCGCCCGGTCAAATCCGTGGTAGAGAGGACAATCTGTCCCGAATCACCCACCGCCACGGCCGACTCCTCGTTGAACCGGACATCGCGCAATCGCAAATGGGTGATCGGGGGGGCACCCTCCCGGACGAGGAACACCGCTTCCAGCAAGGTCCCGCTGGCCGCAATGACATCGGCGGCGGCGAACTGCACGGCCGCCTCGCCGGAGGTAAACTCAGCGTCCAGCAGTGCGTCACCGAGGGCATTCCCAGCTTCCAGACCTAGCAGATCGAGCGCATTTCTGTCATATTCAAACAGGAACGACCCTGAATAGATGCCCTCGCCGTTCGCCAGCGCCACCGGCATCTTGACCGTGTCGCCGGGCGCCCCTGGCATGCTGGGCAGGACCAGCTCACCGGCAGCGGGATACACGGGCGGGGTAGCGAACTCGACGGGGAACGAATCGATGCGGCCCACCACGAATTGCAGCACAAGGGATGCATCCAGGGCCGTAACGGTCCCGTCCGCACTCATCTCCGCCTTGCGTAGCTGGACCGGCGTGAGGGCGATGCGCCCCAGAAGGTAGTCGAATATGAGGGCGGCATCAAAGGCGGTGACGGCCCCGTTTTCACTGACATCGCCGTAGCCGAACCGGAGATTCAGCGTCCCGCCTACCGTGAAGGCCAACGGGTCGCCCTCGTTGAACATGAAACTTTCGATGTTCACAGGCGCCAGCACCCCGGGCAGCACATTGGCCGCGCGGTAGAATATAAGGCCCACCAGGGGCCCCGCCCCGGACAACATATCCGGGCCGGCGGCAGCCACAGACAAAGTACCCGGCACGGCCTGCCCCTGCAGCTCCCAGTCCAAACCACCCAGTGTGGGGTCCAGGAAAGCTTCGGCAGAGTCGATGAGGGTATCGGGGTAGGAGAGCACGAACTGGAACGACTGGACATCCAGCCCGGTGAGGCTGGTGGTTTCCAGGGCGATGATGGCGGTGGCCCCAGGGGGTAGGGAGACTGTTGCTGTCCGTACGCGTAGTATAACAAGGCCGGGGCTGCCGTCTGCCACGAATATCAGGTCGTTGGCAACAAAAATATCCCGAGCATCGCCGGGCGTATTATATGATCCTACTTCCACCGGACTGGTCGGATCACTTATGTCCAGCACACGGACGCCTGCTACACCGTCGGCCAGGTAGGCCAGATCCCCATGCACGAACACGTCCTGTGCCGTGCCCGGGGTATCGTAGAAGCCGACCTCGGCTGGTGCCGTCGGATTTGAGATATCAATCAGCCTCAATCCACTAAGACCGTCCGCCACATACGCTATATTTCCGACGACGTGGATTCCATATGCCGTGCCGGGGGTGTCCAGGGTGCCCAGGGAGTCGGGGGCAGCCGGAGTCGTGACATCCCAGATCTCGATGCCCACGGTATCTACTGCCAAGTAGGCCGTCACATCGCCAACCACGTAGACGTCATTCGCGAGATTGACCAAGCGGGAAATCTCGCTCATAATTGAAGGGCTCCCCGGGTCGGAAACATTAAATATTCTGAACTTGCCAGCTGCAACGTAGGCGAGCGATCCCGAAACATAAATGCCATGCCCTTCCAAAAAATATATGCTGTACTGCCCTACCCTCGCAGGGTTCACGGGATCTGATACGTCATAAACCAGGTCGATGTGACCGGTTGCCAAGTAGGCATAGTCCCCCTGGACGACGATAGCATTTCCGTCTCCGGAAAGAAGGACTTCTCCCGTTAACTGTGGGGTGGATGGTTCGGAGACGCTGATTACGAAAATGCTACCCGGGCTCTCGGTTACCACGTAAGCAAATTCAGCTTGCACAAAAACGCCGTTGGCCGCACCCGGTACGTCCAGCTGTCCCACCAGGTCCATCCGCACGCCCTGGGCAAGGCCGGCGCCAGGCGCCAGGCCCAAAGCCATTGACAGGACGACGGGGAAAGTTGCGAAGTTGCTGGGAACCTTCATTTCGATATGGACGGCATTCCAGGATGGTGAGGTGGGCTGGCCGGCGTGAACTGCCAGCGTCCCATCAGGTCGTGCCAGGATTCATTGGCCCCGTCCACGGGGGGATGCTCATCACATCGAAAGCGCCGTCAAAAATCTGAACGATGACAGAGGCGATGCCGCCGCAAAATGCAGCCACCCGGAACACCCGGCGGCGCTTAAGCTCGGTGAGAAGGACGGTGAGTCTGGACTGTTGGGGCATCAGATTGGCGCCGTGGTCGGGTCAAATATACGCGAAGCGCGGCTGGATAACAAAAGCCCCCCGAACAAAAAAGGGGCAGGTACCACCCCCACTGTTCAGCCGGAAAACCCCGAAATTCGCTTCCTGCCCCCCTGCTTACAGGCCAGGTACGCAGCTGTTCTATCTACCTGGTATTGAAGGGAGTGGGGAGGAGATTTGGGCAGAGTATGCTAAAATCTGTATGCTACTAGGCGGACTTCTCAATGGGAGCGCCGTTTGAAAGCTTGAGGGTCAACTTACTTACTTCAGCAGCACCATCTTGATGGACTTGGTGTACGCTGGCGTCACCATGCGGGCGATGTAGATGCCGGTGGGCAGCTTCCGCCCGGCCTCGTTTCGGCCGTTCCAGGTCACCCTGCGATAGCCTGGCCCCACGCGAGCATCTGCCAATGTCGACACCTTTCTGCCGTGCAAATCATAGATGACCAGCCTGACATGGGAGCGCTGGGGGAGATCATAGTGCAATGCTGTCACGGGATTGAAGGGGTTAGGGAAAGCCGCGCGGATATCCTAACAACCGCCTCCCGATTCCGGAACCAACAGGAAGCACGTAGCCCCCAGAGGCCGGAACAATTATTTAGGTGCCATACCGCAGGCGGGTGCCGTACTTCACCGACATCATAATTTCCTGTGGGCTGAGCTCCCGGGGGAGATAGGTGCCGGAGATGTTGGCGCCTCCGATACTGGCCCCCTCCAGTTTCACCCTGTTAAAATTGAGACCGGCGAGGTCGGCCTGGCGAAAGTAGCTGTCGGTGAAATCGACGGCCTCCAAGTCCATGCCACGCAGGTTCAGACCGCGAAAATCCAAGCCCGAAAGATCACAAGGTTCATTTTTCGGCCGCCGGGCGTTGAATTCTTCAACCTTCTCTTCCCGCAACAGGAGGTAGAGCTCGTCTTCAGTCGTTCTGGGTGTCTCAGCAGTGAACACAGGTATTCGTCTCATGGGATGATCCTTTTCTTTTTCGGATTCAGCGGAGCGGCCGGGAGGCCATCGGCCCCGGGCCGGCAATCCATGGCGTTTCCGCACACAGCACCCCAGAAGATACGGGGCCAGCCCGTCGGGCCCAAGGCTACTGTTGGTCTGGGCAATCGGCCTCATTGCAGTCTTGGATACCGGCCACTCGCGCGGGAAGCAGTTCCAAACTGCCAACCAGTCAAGAAGTCCCCGGGATGGGGGTATTACAGGACTAATGGTCAAGTATTATACCGGCGGAGAAATTGTTGGCGTATCCGGTATGTATCCCATTGGGGAACTATTTAGACCTTAAAGGCGAGCTTGCCCTCGCTGAGATTGGCACACAGCTGGTGGGCAAAGCTACTTCAGCAGCACCATCTTGGTGGCCTTATTATGCGTCACCGTCACAAGGCGGTCTTGGACACGCCTCCCCGGTATAGAATATTCTGGCTGGCGTCTCCAAGGATGGCCGCATCATTCTGAGTGGCTGGGAAAATATGTACACTGGCCGATTCTCTCTCCAAGATGGGTCGGATGTCATGGATCATAAGAGGCGTTGTCCATGTTGTGACATTCCTCACGGACGGTATCCGGAAAGCTTTGTATATTTAGTCAGTTACGGAAGGAGCCTGAGCATGACCGCAAAAATAATAGCTCGTTCATTCGCCATCGGATTGGGTAGTCTGATGATCTTGACGGGCTACAGTCCCCCGGCACCCGGCCCATCCCCCTCACACTACTACCACAAGGGTCAAGCCTATGAGCGGGCGGGTCGCTTTGACCGGGCCGAACGACAATTCAAGCGAGCCATACGCATAGATCCAACAATGGCAGAAGCACACCTGGCTCTGGGTGCAGTTTATCTTAAGGCGGGCCGCATCGATGAAGCGGAGGCCACCATCATCACAGCCATTGTAACCCTTCCGCGATCACGGTTACGGGGCAGCTCCTATCGGAATACACTCTCTATGGCCTACAACAATATGGGCGTTGTGGAAGAGTGGAGGGCTGTAATGGAAGTATTAGACTTTAAGCTAACTGACGCTGAAGCACACAGGCGGGAAGCTAAATCCCACTATCAAAATGCCTTGGAGCTTGATCCACGCAATTCCCTGGCTCGGGACAATCTCCTGCAGCTACCTGGCCGAATCGAGAATAGCGACTACAGGGGCCTGCCAGCTGCGTCCTGATTTCAAGTTGAAGTAACTCCCGCCCAAAAACCGAGAAGAGCCGAACCCAGTGCTGGACGCGGGGAAGGCATCTTTCCTAATTCAACAACACCATCTTGATGGACTTAGCGTCCTCCGGTGTGACTAACCGCGCAATGTAAATCCCGGCGGGAGCCTCGACACCCTCGGCTGTCCGAACTGTATCCGCGGTTGAACGCGCATCGCCCTAACGGTATCATCCATCCTTAAAATGTCATACATCCTCGACGGTTTTAAAGGGAGTTAGGGCTGATATTGGCCAGCGCCAAAGGGGCGGAGGACAGGTAATCCTTGCCCTGTAAGGACATAGACATTGGTGGGGAGTTTGACGCCTTTCAACTTTTTTTGCCGATAAAAACAGGTTTTATATCTGGATTGTCCCGAACGGCATCGTAAACCTGCTCGGAGATGCAAATGCCCCCAGGCTCAGCTAACGGTTCAATTCTACGTGCTACGTTTGGGCCATTCCCAAATATCCCCTCTTTAGCGATCACTATATACCCGAAATGAATACCAATCCGAAGGGTAAGATCGGTGTCCTTCCCAAATGTTCGTTGAATCTCCAGAGCGCAGTTCACCGCGTCTATGGCACTCTTAAATCTGGAAAGTTGCCCGTCCTCAATCTCCTTCAACCAGATACCGTTATGCGCCTTGACAAGCGGCGTCAGGATTTTCCTATTCTTTTTGAGGAGTTTGAGCGCTTGACGCCAATCTTCGTCCACGACGGCATAAAAGCCATAGATGTCGGTGAACATAACGGCGGCCAATTGGCGTCTGCGGCTCACAGCGCCGCCACCCGGAATGCGTGGCGGTGCTCAGGCTCGAGGATGAAAGTGGACAGTCTGGATTGTTGGGGCATCGTGGTTGTATCGTTTTAAAGCCAAATATACGCGGTAGTCTAGCGAAATAGCAAAAGCCCCCAAGGCGATCACCCTGACGACCAATTGACGGAGGCTGCTTGTTTTGCGCCTACCAATGCGTGTCAGGTGTCCAGAGCTATGTTGACCCTGGCATCCAAGCCGCCAGATCACAAGTCTTGCGACCTACAGACGGCAAGAACGGCAGCGTATCCGGCAGGTATCCGGGTGGGG